>JAPLBL010000078.1 GCA_026392765.1 Actinomycetota bacterium | reverse complement strand
TGTGGAGTATTGATTACTTCGCCGCGGGAGAATGTAGTTGTCATTTCACTTTTTCTTCGCAAGCGCTACCGCAAGAATGATTATCATTCCGCGAATAATCTGCTGTTGACTGACAGGTAGACCAGCCAGAATGAGTCCATTGTTAATTAGACCGACGAGAAGTGCACCGAAGAATGTTCCAATAATGGTTCCACTTCCACCGAATAGGCTTGTGCCACCCAAAATCACTGCAGCAATTGCAGAGAGTTCATCTCCTGCGCCCCACTCATACCGTCCAGTTTGCAAACGTCCCGCATACAAAAGACCAGCGATAGAGGCGACCACTGAGGAAATCAACATCAATTTGAATTTAACATTCTTAGTGTTTATTCCATTAAATTCAGCTGCATCGCGATTTCCACCTGTGGCCAGCACTCGGCGGCCAAATGTTGTCTTAGTAAGAGTTACCCATCCGATGATCACAGCAGCAAAGCTCCACACCAATAACCCTGGGAACCAGCCAATTTTCCCTGACCCAAAGAGCGTGTTAAAAGTGTCGTTCAAAATTGGAATTGGGTAGTAATTAGTAATTAGTGCTGCAAATCCGATAGCTACACCTTGCATACCCAGCGTTACCAAGAAGCTCGGGATTCCTACTCGTGACACCAATAATCCATTGAGGGAGCCCACAATGAGCCCAATGGCAAGGCCACCGAGTATTCCCTGAATAAGACCGTAGTCACGGAGCATCAGCGCACACACAACACTTGTCAGACCTGCGACACCACCAATAGATAAATCAATTTCAGCAGACGAAATAACGAAGGTCATTCCAACTGCCATTACCGTGATTGTTGCAGTCTGGCGCAAGATATTGAGTAGGTTATTTGATTGAAGGAAGCCATCATCATGAAGCAAGATGGCAAAGAAAAGGAAGATACCAGCGAACATCCAATAAATAAGTGTCGCTCTTAGGTCTATTTCTTTAATGTTTGGCAGCTTCATATTCTTATCCCTTGAACGATCATTTGAAGATGGTCTTCATCTCTTATTTCTTTTCTGTCTAACTCTTCTGCAATTGCGCCTTTTCGTATTACGAGAACTCGATCACACACACCTAGTAATTCCGGTAGTTCTGACGACACGAGAATCACAGATTTACCCTCTGCTGCAATAGATCGAACCAGCTTCATAATCTCAACTTTGGTTCCAATATCGACACCCACTGTTGGCTCATCCATCAACACAATCTTTGGATTTGTTGCCATCCACTTTGCGATAACAACTTTCTGTTGATTTCCTCCAGAAAATAGGCGAACTTCACGATTGGCCTCAGCCGGTCTCACTTCAAAATTAGTAATCGCATCCTGGACTACCCCATTTATCTTGGTGTAGCTGAGGAAGCTCAAGTGCGAGAGTGAAGACAGGTTTGCGCTCAAAATGTTTTGCTTTACAGAATGCTCCATGACCAAACCTTGGCGACGGCGATCTTCTGGGATAAAGGCGATTCCATGCGACATCGCATCTCGTGGAGATTTAATACTTACTTCCTTGCCTTCAATCTTGATTATCCCATCATCTTTCTTATCCATGCCAAAAATTGCTCGTACGAGCTCTGTTCGACCGCTACCCATCAGACCGGCTAGACCAAGAATCTCACCAGGGTAGAGCTTGAAAGAAACATTATTGACACGATCTCCAACGCGTATTCCGATACCTTCAAAAATTGGCACTACCGAGCGTTCTACAGATTTGCCTTCGTGAGACAACATTTGAACATCTTTACGACCTGTGATGTGAGCGATGATTTCTTGGGGAGTAATTTCTGCAAGTGGGGATACTGCAATTTTCTTTCCATCACGCAAAATGGTTATGCGATCACAGATTTGATAGATCTCATCCATTCTGTGGCTGATATAGACGATTGATACACCTCGGAGAGTTAATTGCTTCAAAACTTTAAAGAGGGCATCCACTTCTTCCTTTGCCAGTGATGCAGTGGGTTCATCCAAGATAAGGATTTTGGCATCTCCTGCGATTGCTTTCGCAATTTCAGTAAGCTGTTGATATGCGCGACCAAGTGTTGAGACTTTCGCAGTGACATCTATCGCCAAACCGAGTTCTTCCATAACCATTCTTGACTTACTAATGGTTTCCTTCTCATCAAAGAACCCAAATCGATTCTTATGCTCTCTATCTAAGAAGATATTTTGTGCGACTGAAAGTTCAGGAACTAGAGAGAATTCCTGGAAAACCATTCCGATTCCATGCTTGCGGGCATCTTGGAAAGTGTCTATCGAAACTTTCTTTCCTGCAATCCGGATTTCCCCAGAGTCCATTGAGTAGACACCTTGAAGAATCTTCATCAGAGTTGATTTGCCAGCTCCATTTTCGCCAGCAAGTGCGTGAATTTCTCCAGAAGAAACGCTGAAACAAACCTCGTCTAGCACTTTAACGCCAAAGAACGACTTAGAAATGTCAAGCATTTCTACGACGTTAAAGTTGCTAGACATGGGCTATTCCTTTTCTACCTTACTTAACTAACTGGACTTGAGTCCATGATCGAGATTGGGATGAAGCTGCCATTGCATCTGCAATGAGATTGATCTGATATCCATCCTTGAAGTTTGGACTAACTTCTCCGCCCTCCATAATTGCTTTGATGAAGTCATAAGTTTCAATGATCTTCGTTTCACCATACCCAATACCGAGTGCTGGGATTGGCCACAATCCTTCTCCGTATGGATGAGCTGGGCCGGTATAAACAGTACGGAAACCCTTGCGATCGGACTGATCCGCCGCGAAGGCAACCTGTAGTTCATCACGACGTTCGTAGTTGAAGTAAACAGATCCCAAAGTTCCATGGATTTCAAATGTCAGGAAGTTATTTCTTCCGTGCGCATTTCGTGTCGCTTCCAAAGATCCGATTGCTCCATTTTGGAATTCGAGGAGCGAGAGAACCTCATCGTCGACATCGACTTCACCACGTGGAGCAGTGGAGTCCTTGGTACTTGCACCAAGCTTGTCTACGCCGCCTGCTTGAAGTGGGCGAGTCTTCACCCAGGTCTTTAACTGAGTGTTGACTTGCGTAATTTCACCGCAAAGGTAGCGAGCCATGTCGACTACGTGAGTTCCAATATCTCCAAGAGAGCCAGAGCCTGCAATGCTCTTTTGGAATCTCCACGAAAGTGGTCCATCTGGATCTGCAGACCAATCTTGAAGGTAAGTTCCTCTAAAATTTAGAATGTCTCCGAGTGCGCCTTCATCAATGTATTTCTTGGCAAGTGCAACAGCCGGTGTACGGCGATAGTTGAAAGCAACCATATGCACGATTCCAGCATTCTTCACTGCGTCATACATGGTCTTTGCTTCTTCACCACTACGTGCCAGTGGTTTTTCACTAATAATATGTTTTCCTGCTGCAGCCGCTGCAATAGCAATCTCAGCGTGAAGGTGATTTGGAGTCGCAATGTCAATAATGTCGATCTCAGGGTCTTCAACGACAGATCGCCAGTCAGAGCTACTCTTTTCGAAGCCAAAACGTTGAGCTGCCTCTGCAGCAACTGAATCGTTGATGTCCACGATTGATTTACGAACAGGTATTGCAGGTGCTGGCCAGAAGAACATAGGCATAGCCACATATGCAAGTGAGTGGGCTTTGCCCATGAAGCCTGCACCAATTAACCCAACATTTAACTTTTTCATTTTCATATCCCTTAATTATTTTTTAGTGGCCACCCCGGGATTTTAAGCCCGGGGTGGCATTTCCTAATGTGTCCCTTAAAGGGGACTCTGCGCAACTACTTCTTGAAAGAAGCTTCTAGATCAGCTGGTGCTGAGGCGCTGTAAACAGTCTGCCAAGCCTTCAAAACTCCAGCGTGGTCAACTGCTAGTGCAGGCATTGCGATGTACGCAGGTGCCTTCTTACCGAGTAGTGCGTACGCAGCAAGGTTTGCCTCTGTTACCCCTGCATCGTATGGACGCTGAGCTCCAAGTCCAATAACTGGACCCTTCTTCGCTAAGGAAATCGCAACGTTTGCACCAAGATCCTGTGTTGCAATCTTTGTAGTTGTATTTCCTGCATCACGAAGTGCAGCCATTACACCTTCCGCTGGTGTATCCCACACTGCCCAGATTGCACTGATCTTTGGATTCTTTGTAAGAATTGCTGTTGCTGCCTTTTGAGCATCTCCAGCGAAATCTGGACCTGAGATTCCTTGATCTTCAACAATCTTGATTCCAGGGAACTTCTTAGTGATAGTTTCCTTGAATCCATTCCAGCGTTGCTTTGTTACCCAGAAGTCAGCAGCGTGGTGGATAAGAGCGATTGTTCCCTTACCTTTGAGCTCGCGACCCAAGATATAAGCTGATGCTGCACCGTTTGCATAGTTGTCTGCAGAAACTACAGAAACATAATCCTTACCAACTGTAAGACCAGCTGCTGTGTTGTCCATGAAGACAATCTTTGCGCCGGCCGCAGCTGCTGCCTTGTATGCCTCTGCTGTTGCTTGACCATCTACTGGAATCGAGACCAAAATGTTTGGCTTCTTAGCCATTAAAGTCTGAATCTGTGAAACCTGAACATCAGCCTTGAAGTCAGCCTGTGTGACTCCAGCAATCTTGATACCCAATTCACCGAAGCGCTTTGTAAGACCTGCCTGCTGTCCTGATGTCCAATCTGAAGTCAAGTGGAATGCGATTGCAGCTGTTGCATTCATTCCCTTTAACTTAGCAAGCTCAGCTGATGTGAAAGTAAGTGAAGCTGCAGGTGCAGCTGTCTCGCCATTAGGTCCTGTTGAATAGACACCCTTAGCAAGCTCAGCCAAACCTTTTTTTGCAATCGAAGCTGCAGATTCTGCACCTACAGCAGAGATTGTTGATACTCCAAGAAGTGCTGCAGTTAGCGCTGCCAACACAACCTTTGATTTGTTACTAGCTTTCATGATTCCTCCTCGGAATTTGATTTTTACAACTATGGATTTTGAAATTCTTACTTCAGATTTTCTTTAATGAACTTCATGCTGATATCAGCGGCTTCCTTCGGATCGCCGTCATATCCATCAAGTTCGACTACTAGCCAACCATCGTAAGAGACTTCCTTGAGTGCGGAGAAGATATTTGCAAAATCAATTTCACCCTTACCGAGTGGCAAGAAGGCAAATGGATTTGCTGTGTAATCCTTAAGATGTACGTGGCGGACACGATTTCCATACTTTCGGATAGCTGCTGCAGCATCAACGCCGCCCGCAGTTAAGTGAGCGGTGTCTGGGCAGAAATGAATCTTTGAAAGACCCATAATCTTGTCCAGCTCGGCAGTAGTTTCAACAATTGTTGTTAGATGTGGGTGATAACAAGCAGTTAAACCAGCAGCAGCAGCTAGGTCGGTCACTTGATCCAAGCCTTTTGCCAACATACGGTAATCCTCTTCCGTAGTTCCAGTTGAACGTTTTGCACCTCCACCAACAATAATGTTGATTGCACCCATAGATTTAGCAAAGGAAATTGCTTGCTTAATCTTGTGGAATTCATCAACAAGGATGTCGTTATAGATGAAATTGGCACCTGTATAAACGCTAACTAATTCGAGCTCATGTTGTGATAGAAGATTCTTAAAGGAATCTGGATCATTTGCATATTCAGCTAGATTGCCGTCAAAGATTTCAATGCCTGTGTATCCCGCGGCAGCGATATCCTGACAAGCCTTAGCTGTAGAACCATAGGTCTGATAAAAGAGATCCTTGATGCTTGTGACTCCCTGTGCCTGACCTACAACTCCACCCCAAGTTATCGTTTGGTAGCCAAGTTTCATTTTCTTACCTCCTGTGAACGTGAGCTAAACTTATGCTGAAAAAAACATAAGTCAAGACATTTTTGGCTAAAGTTGCCAAAGTTTATACAAATGTTATAAAGTTCCCGCCATAAGCTCAGAAGCGCGGTGATAGCCTTTCGAGCGCAAGGATTTAGGAGGTGGCAGGCAAATGGCTTCGAAAGCAGCTCCAGCCACCATTGAATTAGATGTGGACGGGGCTAATTCCCTCGCTCAAATCATCACATTCGTGCGTAGAGCCCGTTCCGTGGCTCGTCCTGAAATCTCCGTCTCTACTGGCCTTTCACGTGGTCTCGCTACAAAATATATCGATATCGCTATTGAGCTCAACCTGCTCCGTAATGGCGAAGTAGGTCAATCTAGCGGTGGGCGTGCACCAAGAATGGTCAACTTTAATTCCAGTGCTGGATCAATCTTGGTCGCTGAGCTGGGTGCAACGGGCTTTAGCGTTGCTCTATCGGATTTGTACGGCAATTTATTATCCACTTCTTATACACCTGCTGATATTTCTAAGGGGCCAGAAGAAGTTCTCCTTCTTGTCGAGGATTCATTTGATGAGTTGATCGCTAGTTTCAAGATTAAGAATTTGTGGGGAATTGGTATCGGCGTTCCTGGTCCTGTTGAGTTTGCAACAGGTTTACCAATCTCACCTCCAATCATGCCTGGCTGGGACAAATTCCCTCTACGTGAGCGTTTTTCTAGCCAATACAAAGTTCCCGTGTGGGTTGACAATGACGTGAATTTGATGGCTCTTGGTGAGCATGCTCTACGTAAAGATCCAATTACCAATGAGCTCATCTTTGTAAAGATTGGTAGCGGAATAGGTGCTGGCATTTTGACTCATGGTCAGTTGCATCGAGGTGCTCAAGGCTGCGCAGGCGACATCGGACATATTGCGATTTCATCGAGTGAGGACGTGCAATGTCGTTGTGGCAATATGGGTTGCTTGGAAGCCATCTCGGGTGGCTTAGCACTCATCCGCGATGCTGAAGTTGCTGCAACGAATAATGAGAGCGCATTCCTTGTTGCGAAGAAAAAGGCAAAGTCACGCATCAAAGTAGGAGATGTGATTGATGGATCAAATAGTGGTGATAGATGGTGCGTGGAGCGAATTGTTAAAGCAGGCAATGACTTGGGAGGCGTTCTTGCGACGCTTGTGAATTTCCATAACCCATCATTAATCGTTATCGGTGGAAGCGTCTCAGCAGCCGGAGATAAGCTCCTTGCATCCATCCGCGAGACAGTATTAAAAAGATCGTTACCTCTTGCAACGAGAGATTTACAAGTACGAATCAGCGAATCTTCAGATGAAGCAGGCCTTGTGGGGGCAGTGGAGATGGTTATTAATGAACTCTTCTCCTCTGAGAATTTGCGTAAGTGGATAGCTGTCGGGCGACCAAGTCAAAGCTCAATTCACTGAGTTCTCTAGCGCCCGCGGCTAGCACGCAGTAATCGGTCCCGAATTGCAACGGAGATATCGTCACCGGAAGGCT
>JAPLBL010000071.1 GCA_026392765.1 Actinomycetota bacterium | reverse complement strand
TTGAAAGAAATTGATCCTTATCTGCATTCGCGTTTTGAATTCCTTGGCCGCATCTCAGAATCGGAGAAGGCGAACTTTCTCGCCTCTGTCGGTCTCTATATTGCGCCCAATACAGGGGGAGAGTCTTTTGGAATAATCTTGGCTGAAGCACTGGCCGGTGGAGCAAGTGTTGTGGCAAGCGATATTCCTGCATTCGATTCGCTGCTTGGCCATGGTGCATATGGAACTCTCTTTGCATCTGAAGATAGCCAGGATTTGGCGATGAAAGTTATCGCTCTGCTAGGTGATGAAGAGGGCAGGAGAGCGATAGCTCAACGGGGCAAGAAATACGCGCAAGAGTTTGATTGGGATGTTGTGGCAGAGAAGATTTATGATGTCTATGAAATGGCGATGGTGGGTGGTTCAACGGTGACACTGTCTTCGGAAAATCGCGCATGGAATAAGTTCTTAGGAAGGCAATCGTGATGAGATTGCTCGCTCAGATATATCTGACCCAGCATCATCTTTACTACTTACCTTTGCGGCACATCAAGCACGTGAAGCTAGCGTCCGGGATCGATCTCAAGCAGAGACTGGACTGACTGGGGCGCTCGGTATCTTGATTGAGTCTTCGACATCAATTTCTGGCCCCATCGAACAGGATTTGATTCGAGAGCTTAAGGAGCTGACCGAGAAGATAAAGATGGCAGTGTCTATGCACGTCGATGCGGTCACTCGTACTCAAATGGTTCGTAAGAAGTGGTTTATGCGATTCTTCCGCTTAGCTGGCAATGCGCCGGAACCTGTTACTTATGAATTCGAAGGCGATGTTCTCTAAAAAGCTAAGCATTGTTCTAGTTGCTGCGCTGTCTATAGCAGTTGTGGTGATAGCTGTAATTAATCCACAAGACTCACTCATCTCCCGAATTCCTTTTATTAAGAGTCCATCAATCAACTCCATTAGCGGGCTACCTGGAGTTGATGGACCAGTATTGGCTGTGAAGATTGATGACACGCGACAGGCTCATCCCCAAATAGGACTCGAAGATGCTGACATCGTCTATATCGAGCAGGTTGAAGGCGGACTCACACGCCTTGCTGCCATCTTCTCATCAAAGATTCCAACTCACATTGGTCCTGTGAGATCAGCGCGTATTTCAGATATCGAGTTGCTTGCCCAATTTGGCCACGTTGCATTTGCCTATAGCGGTGCTCAATCAAAATTGAGACCAGAAATTGAAAGTGCAGATTTGGAAGATCTTGGTGCGCAGAATCACTCATCGACCATTTACACAACAGATCCCAATCGCATTCAACCCTACGCAATGGTGTTACGAGCCGACTTGCTCATGCAGTGGATAAAGGAGAAGGGATTGAAGATTGCTACATCGAAACCTATGGGTTGGAGCTTTGGAGATGCACCTGCCGGGGGAGTTGATATTGATTCAGTACATATCTCATGGCCTGCAAGCTCCTATGATGCGAGATGGTCAGAAGATGAGAAGCGTTGGCTTCTAGATCATTCATCAGAGCTTGATATCGCAGCATCTGGAATACATCTAGGTCCTGTGACGCTAGTGATTCAATTAGTCTCCATTTCAGATTCCATCTATGGAGATAAATTGGGTGGAGTGACTCCCTTTTCTGCAACGGTAGGTGAAGGTCGTGGCTATATCTTGCGAGATGGTCGTGCCTATGAGGCTCTGTGGTCACGAGTTGATGCAACTTCTGGAACCAAGTGGCGTACTAAGTCCGGTGAAGAAATCTCCTTTGCTAAGGGGCAGATCTGGGTGGCGCTGACCGATAAAGAGCCTGTATTTGCCAAAAAGGGTGCGGATGCGAGAAATCAGAGTTCAAAGTAGACTTCAATACTCATTAGATCGTGAACTTAGGAGTTACTCATCATGTCTGAAGCAACTGGCACAGCACGCGTTAAGCGCGGAATGGCTGAAATGCTCAAGGGCGGCACCATCATGGATGTTGTCAATGTTGAGCAAGCAAAGATTGCAGAAGATGCAGGTGCATGTGCGGTGATGGCACTTGAGCGTGTGCCAGCAGATATCCGTGCACAAGGCGGAGTAGCACGTATGTCAGATCCTGACATGATTCAAAAGATTCAAGCAGCGGTTTCAATTCCTGTGATGGCAAAGGTTCGCATCGGCCACTTCGTTGAGGCTCAAATCCTCGAGACTCTGAATGTCGATTACATCGATGAGTCGGAAGTACTCACACCCGCTGATTACACAAACCACATTGATAAGTGGGGATTTAAGATTCCTTTCGTCTGTGGTGCAACTAATCTTGGCGAAGCTCTTCGTCGTATTAATGAAGGCGCAGCAATGATTCGCTCAAAGGGCGAAGCAGGTACTGGTGATGTTTCAAATGCGATGATGCATATGCGCACCATCGGTGCAGAGATTCGCCGCCTTACTTCAATGCGCGAAGATGAGCTCTATGTTGCGGCTAAAGAACTTCAAGCTCCTTATGCACTCGTGAAAGAAGTTGCTGAGACTGGCAAGCTTCCTGTCGTTCTCTTCACGGCAGGTGGAATTGCAACTCCAGCCGATGCAGCATTGATGATGCAGATGGGCGCAGATGGCGTCTTTATCGGCTCTGGAATCTTTAAATCTGGAAATCCAGCTCAGCGCGCTGCGGCGTGTGTGAAGGCAACTACATTCTTTAACGATGCAAAGGTGCTTGCAGAAGTTTCTCGCGGCCTAGGTGAAGCAATGGTGGGAATCAATGTCGCAGACATTCCAGTTCCTCATCGCCTTGCTGAGCGCGGCTGGTAAACCTTCTCTCTTTGAGGGTTAGCTCCCATGAAGGTTGGCGTTCTCGCATTACAAGGTGATTTTCGCGAGCATATAAAGGCCGCTACAGAGTGTGGTCATTTAGCAATCGAAGTACGACGTGCTTCAGAATTATCTGAAATAGATGCGCTGATTCTTCCTGGTGGAGAATCAACGACAATCATTCACTTAGCTCAGAGTTTTGATCTCTATGAGCCCATCAAGGAAGTAATTGCAAAGGGATTGCCAGTCTATGGCTCATGCGCAGGGATGATTCTTCTTGCCGATCGCATCGTCGGTGGTATTGCTGGACAGAAGACTTTTGGTGGTCTTGATATTACGGTCAGACGTAATGCATTTGGACGTCAGGTTGATTCCTTTGAATCGGATCTTGAGTTCAATGGCGCATCACTTCATGCAGTCTTTATCCGCGCCCCATGGGTGGAAGAGGTCGGTAAATCCGTTCAAGTCCTTTCAACAGCGGGCGAGCACGCTGTTGCGGTGCGAGAAGGCAACCTGTTGGCAACTAGTTTTCATCCAGAATTGACGCACGATTTAGCTGTGCATCGCTACTTTTTTGATGAGATCTGCAAAGGCAGATAAAGTAGTTCCATACCTAAAAGTGATTGAGGTGTTTGACATGTCAGGCCATTCCAAATGGGCAACAACAAAGCATAAGAAGGCAATTATCGATAGCCGTCGTGCTAAAAACTTTGCCAAGTTAATCAAGGCAATTGAAGTTGCATCTCGTAATGGCGGTCCAGATGTTGATGGAAACCCAACGCTCTTTGATGCAATTGCAAAGGCTAAGAAGAATTCGATGCCTGCAGATAATATTGAACGAGCAGTTAAGCGCGGTGCTGGTCTTGAATCTGGTGGCGCTGATTGGCAGACGATTATGTATGAAGGCTATGGACCTAACGGTGTTGCCATCATGATTGAATGTCTTTCAGATAATCGAAACCGAGCAGCCTCTGAAGTGCGCGTCGCCGTCACACGTAACGGTGGCTCCATGGCAGATCCTGGCTCTGTCTCTTACCTCTTCAATCGCAAGGGTGTCATCATCGTCAATAAGGCGATTGGCGCGACCGAGGATTCCATTCTGGAGGCAGCACTCGATGCTGGTGTTGAAGAAGTGAACGATCTCGGCGAGTCTTTTGAAGTTGTCTGCGAAGCAAGTGATCTTGTGGCAGCTCGTACTGCGCTGCAAAGTGCTGGCATTGATTACGAGTCAGCTGACTCCTCCTTCCTTCCATCGATGCAGATCCCACTGGATGCTGAAGGCGCCCAAAAAGTATTTGAACTCATTGATGCCATCGAAGAGTTAGATGACGTACAGAACGTCTATTCAAACTTTGATGTCTCTGATGAGGTTATGGCGAGCCTTTCTTAATGCGTCAGTCCTAAGACCTAGGCTTAGAAGTTATGAGCCAGATACAGCGAAGAGTTTTGGGCGTCGACCCAGGGTTGACCCGCTGTGGCATTGGAATCGTTGAGGGCGCTATTGGTAAGCCACTGAGACTTGTTGGCGTTGGCGTCATTCTCACTTCCCCTGATGCACCACTTGAACAACGCTTACTTCAACTTGAAGGTGAGCTAGAGGAGTGGATTGCACTTCATAAACCTGATGTCATTGCGGTGGAGCGAGTCTTTTCTCAACACAATGTGCGAACCGTGATGGGAACTGCTCAAGCTGCAGGAATCGCACTCCTCGTTGCAGCCCGCCGAAATATTCCAGTAATGATGCATACGCCATCAGAAGTAAAAGCTGCGGTGACAGGTTCAGGACGGGCCAATAAAGCCCAAGTTGCTGAGATGGTTAAACGGTTATTGAATTTAGAGGTGATACCAAAACCAGTCGATAGTACCGATGCCCTTGCACTCGCTATTTGTCACATCTGGCGCGGTGGAGGAAATAGCAAAATTGCGGAAGCTCTCAAGGCTGAGAAATCTCGCCTCTCTAAGTTGGTGGGTAAATGATTTCACTCATTAATGGAGTTGTGCGTTCAATATCAACTGATCGTACTGTTGTTGAGGTGGGTGGCGTTGGGTTATCTGTCTCCATCACATCCAATACCAGCACGCAATTAAATATTGGCGCACCGGTCCAACTCTTCACATCGCTCGTCGTTCGAGAAGATTCGCTGACACTCTATGGCTTCCTCGATGAAGAGAGTCGTTCTGCATTTGAAATGGTCCAGACAGTTTCTGGAATAGGTCCCAAGGTTGCTCTTGCAATTCTTGGTGCTCACACTCCGCAGAGCCTTGCAGCTGCGATAGCTCAAGAAGATATCAAGGGTATTGAGAAGGTTCCAGGTATTGGTCGCAAGGGAGCGCAGCGATTGATTCTTGAACTCAAAGGCAAGATTACTGATTTTGGTGGAGGCGATCATAAGCAGATTCATCAACCTATTTGGCGTGAGCAACTTACATCAGCGCTGATCTCACTTGGATTTACTGCAAAGGATTCTGACGCAGCGATTAATGTCGTTATCGCACAGTATGCAGATAGTGGAGTGGATGCGAAAAACGTTGATATTTCAGAGCTTCTCAAGGCAGCGCTGCAGAGTGGTCGTCGGAGCTAATGACTGAAGAGAGATTGGTGAATCCATATAGCGGCAATGATGATGCAGCAGCAGAACATGCGCTACGACCAAAGACTTTGGGAGATTTCATTGGCCAGCATCGCGTGCGCGAGCAGATCGATGTATTACTTTCTGCGGCTCGTAAGAGAGATGCGGCAGCAGATCACATTCTGCTCTCTGGCCCTCCAGGCTTAGGCAAAACAACACTTGCGATGATTTTGGCCTCTGAGATGCAGGCTCCTATTCGCATTTCTAGTGGACCTGCAATAACTCACGCGGGCGATCTCGCTGCGATTCTTTCATCTCTTGTTGAAGGAGAGATTTTCTTCCTTGATGAAATTCATCGTCTGCCAAGGCCCGCAGAAGAACTTCTCTATCTTGCGATGGAGGATTTCCGAGTAGACGTTGTGGTGGGTAAGGGACCTGGGGCTACGGCAATCCCACTGCAACTGCCGCACTTCACTCTGGTTGGTGCAACAACGAGGGCTGGGTTATTGCCTTCTCCACTACGTGATCGTTTTGGTTTTACGGCGCACCTTGATTTTTATGAAGAATCTGAGTTGGAAGAAGTTATCTCTCGAAGCGCAGCACTCTTAGGGCTCACTATTGAGAAGTTAGCTATTGGTGAAATCGCGAGCCGCTCTCGTGGCACACCACGTATTGCCAATCGTCTTCTTCGACGAGTCCGAGATTTTGCTCAGGTGCAAGGATCGAACGCTCTCTCGCATCAACATGCGAAGTTGGCCCTGGATATGTATGAAGTAGATGCCAGAGGACTTGATCGATTGGATCGATCTGTGTTGATTGCTCTCATCGAACGCTTTGGAGGGGGACCGGTGGGTCTTTCCACCCTTGCCATTGCAGTGGGGGAAGAGACTGAGACCGTTGAATCTGTAGCAGAACCCTTTCTTGTCAGAAATGGCTTTATGGCACGCACCCCACGCGGTCGCATCGCAACAGCGTTGGGCTGGGAGCATGTGGGACGAACACCACCTCCTGGAATCGCGACCCTTTTCGACACACCTGCGCCCGACGCATAGACTCTGCCCTTATGTCCACACCTACAAAACCAGTGAAGACAACTGGTCGACCAGTTCGCGCCTTAGTTCTCTTGGCCGTACTGATTCTCGGCCTCTTGGCTACCGCCCTCATTCAGGGCGCAACATCTGTCCGACTCGGCCTAGATCTACGTGGAGGAACTAGCGTCACCCTTCAGCCACGTGCATCTAATGATTCCAACAAGATCACTTCCGAGGCAATCGACCAGGCAGTCTCCATTATTCGCCAGCGTGTTAACTCACTAGGTGTTGCAGAGTCTGAAGTTACTGCGCAAGGAAGTGGCACAAACCGTCAGATCGTTATCTCTGTTCCAGGAGATTCAGGTCGTCGAGTTGTTGACCTTGTTGGACAGACCGCAGAACTTCGCTTCCGTCAGGTACTGGCAGAATCTTCAGCTCTTGGTGGATCAGGTGCCGCAGCGGCAACTCCAGCAGCTGGTGTGAGCCCAGAGATCAATGCAAAGTTTGCAACGCTCGATTGCACCAACACTGCAAATCTGCAAGGCACTGGGGCAGATGCGCCAACTGATGTCATCGTGGCATGTTCACGAACAGGTGCAAGCAAATACATCTTGGCTCCAGCGGAAGTTCTTGGACAACAAGTATCGAAGGCATCAGCTGGGATTGATCAGCAGGGTGCAAGCGCTTGGTATGTTCTCCTCACATTTAATGGTGATGGAACAAAGGCATTCGGAGCACTCACAGCTCGTGTGACATCTCTTCCATCTCCACAAAACCAAGTTGCGATCGTTCTCGATGGTCTTGTCGTCTCAGCGCCATCTATCAATGAGGCAATCCCATCAGGTAATGCTCAAATCACTGGAAACTTTAGCCAGCTAGAGGCGCAAGATTTAGCGAATGTGCTTAAGTATGGTGCTCTTCCACTTGCATTCGATCGCGGAGAAGTTCAGCAAGTCTCACCAACTCTTGGTGCAGATCAGTTACAAGCAGGACTTCTTGCAGGAGCTCTTGGAATTGGACTTGTATTCCTGTTCTCACTTCTCTACTACCGAGCACTTGGTTTAGTGACAGTGGTCTCATTGATTCTTGCAGCCATTATTCTCTACCTGCTCTTCCTTGTATTAGGTGAGGCGATTGGTTTTACCCTCACACTCGCTGGAATTGCCGGTGCGATTGTTGCTATCGGTATTACGGCCGACTCGTTTATCGTCTTCTTTGAACGTATTCGAGATGAAGCTCGTGAAGGACGTTCACTGCGTTCAGCGGTGGAAAGCGGCTGGGCTAGAGCGCGACACACAATCATCGTCGCAGATATGGTCTCCATTCTCTCGGCTGTACTTCTCTACTTCTTCGCAGTCGGTGGAGTGCGAGGATTCGCTTTCACACTCGGTCTGACGACGCTCATCGATCTTTTGATCGTCTTCGCTTTCACAAAGCCGATGGTGACAATCATTGCAAAGGGCAAATTCTTCTCTTCAGGTCATCCGCTCTCTGGCTTCTCAGCTAAGAGCATCGGCAAGTCTCACCCAACTACAACCTTGGAGGCATAAGCACATGGCAAAACTTTCAGGTTTAGGTGGTCGTCTCTACTCTGGTGAGACCTCTTTCAACATTATTGAACGACGCAAGCGCTGGTATTCAATCTCAGCTCTCTTCATCCTTGCATCCATCGGCGCGCTCGTTATTCAAGGTTTACACCTTGGTATTGAGTTTAAGGGTGGAGCTTCATACACAATTAATAAGCCGTCAGTAACTGTCGAGCAAGCTCGTGCATCCGTTGAAAATATTGGGATTCCTGGTGAAGTAATTGTCCAGAAGATTGGCGATTCTAAGATCCGCATTCAGACTGGTTCTCTCACCCCTGCGCAGAATCAGGCCATTGAATCCGCTCTGACAGCAACCTTCGCAGTCCCTGCTGAATCAATTGATACCCAGCTGGTTGGACCGTCATGGGGTAAAGAAATTACTAAGAAAGCTCTCTATGGATTGTTCGCATTCTTGCTTGCAGTCATGCTCTTCTTGGCGATGACATTTGAACCTAAGATGGCGATCGCAGCGATTGTTGCTGTTGTCCACGATGTGTTTATCACTGTTGGAATCTATGCACTCGTCGGATTTGATGTGACGCCAGCTACCGTCATTGGTTTCTTAACCATTCTTGGTTATTCGCTCTATGACACAGTGGTTGTCTTCGATAAGGTTCGAGAGAATACAAAGTCAGTTGCTGCTAATAGCAAGATGACATATTCGCAAGCTGCCAACTTGGCTGTTAATCAGACGATTGTTCGTTCGATAAACACCTCAATCATTGCGCTGCTTCCTGTAGGAGCGATTCTCTTCGTGGGTGCAGGTCTATTGGGAGCTGGAACACTTAAGGATCTCTCACTTGCACTCTTCATCGGCTTAGCTGTGGGTACATATTCATCAGTATTTATCGCTCCTCCTTTCCTTGCGCAATTGCGCGAGAAGGAGCCTGCGATGCAAGCACTTGCAAAGCGTGTTGCTGCACGTGGGGGAGCACCTGTTGTTGCAGATGTGAAGCCAGCTCGACCATCGACGGGCAGCGGACCACGCAATCAACCAAAGCGCAGAGGTCGCAAATAACCTTTTAGCCTATGGATACCTTGCCCTTAATCGCACCTCTTATTGGTGCGCTTAAGGAGCATCATCCAGGTGCAGATATTGCATCCATCGAACGGGCATTTCTTGTTGCTGAGAAAGCCCATGAAGGTCAACTGCGTAAATCGGGTGAGGATTACATCACTCATCCTGTTGCTGTCACACAGATTCTTGCAGAGCTTGGACTCAACGAGGTTTCACTGATTGCATCACTGCTGCACGACACCGTGGAAGACACTCCTTATTCACTAGAGCAGCTACGTACTGATTTCGGTGATGAAGTTGCTTCACTTGTCGATGGCGTGACAAAGCTTGACAAGTTGACCTATGGACCGACTGCCGAAGCAGAGACTGTGCGCAAGATGGTTATTGCAATGTCTCGAGATATCCGAGTCTTGGTGATCAAGCTAGCTGATCGCCTTCATAACGCTCGTACATGGAACTTCGTCTCTAGCGAGAGTGCGGCACGAAAAGCCCGAGAGACACTTGATATCTATGCACCCCTTGCTCATCGCCTCGGAATGAATGCTATTAAGTGGGAGTTAGAAGATCTCTCCTTCTCAGTATTGGAGCCAAAGAAGTTTGAAGAGATTTCTCGTCTTGTTGCAGAACGCTCACCCTCACGGGATGCACTCACAGCGGAAGTAATTCAAGCTGTTGAAGAAGATTTAGCTAGGGATTCGATCATCTCAACAGTGACAGGTCGCAAGAAGCACTTCTTCAGCGTCTATCAGAAGATGGTCGTTCGTGGCCGAGATTTCAATGACATCTATGACCTTGTTGGAATCCGTGTCTTGGTCAACGATGTGCGAGATTGCTATGCAGTGCTAGGTTCGATCCACGCACGGTGGAGCCCTGTTCCGGGTAGATTCAAAGATTACATCGCGATGCCGAAGTTCAATCTCTATCAATCACTTCACACGACGGTGATCGGACCAAATGGCAAGGCAATTGAAATTCAGATTCGTACATACGATATGCACTCACGTGCTGAGTTTGGTATTGCAGCACATTGGAAATATAAGCAAGGGGGAGACCCGCAAGCAAACTCTCCTGAAATGCTCTGGCTTCGACAACTGCATGAATGGCAGAAAGAGACAGAAGATCCATCTGAGTTCCTTGAGGCACTTCGTTTTGATTTGGGTTCTCCAGAAGTATTCGTATTTACTCCAAAGGGTTCTGTTGTCGCACTTCCTGGGGGATCAACTCCGGTTGACTTTGCCTTCTCTGTTCACACTGATGTGGGGCTGCGCTGTGCTGGGGCTAAGGTCAATGGCCGATTAGTTCCCCTTGAATCAAAGCTCAATAACGGTGACGTGGTTGAGATCGTTACCAATAAGGGCGAGCATTCAGGACCAAGCCGCGATTGGCTTAACTTCGTTAAGAGCCCACGAGCACGATCAAAGATCAAGGCGTGGTTTAGCAAGGAGCGCCGCGAAGAGGCCATTGATGCAGGCCGTGAATCCATTGCTCGTCAGATGCGTAAAGCAGGACTTCCACTACAGAAAATCTTTGCAGGTCATGCACTTCTCGAACTTGCTCACGATATGCACTATGCCGATATCGATGCGCTCTATAGCGCAGTAGGAGATGGTCACGTCTCTGCAGCGTCCATCATTGAAAAGCTTGTTGCAAGTATGGGTGGTGAAGATTCTCATCCAGAAGTAACTATGGAGAACGTTCCAACTGGCTTGCAGGCGACAAGACGCACTTCCAGCGCCATTGAAGTAGAAGGCGTTGATGACGTACTGGCAAAACTTGCTCGATGCTGCACTCCAGTACCGGGCGATAGCATCATGGGATTTATCACCAAGGGCTCAGGCATATCTGTTCACCGCGTTGATTGCATCAATGCCGCAGATTTACGTAGTAATCAGAAAGAACGCATTGTTGGCGTGAAGTGGCTCGCAGGAGCTGCCAGCGTATTCTTGGTCAATATCCAGGTTGAGGCTTTGGATCGTGCGCGATTGCTTGCAGATGTCACGCGCACACTTTCTGAGCAGCATGTAAATATTCTTAGCGCTGCAGTCAGTACAACAAAGGATCGCGTTGCAATCTCACGGTTCACCTTTGAAATGGCAGACGCCAAGCACCTTGATTCAGTATTGGCAGCAGTACGCGCCATTGAAGGCGTCTATGACGTCTATAGAACCTAAAGAAGAGCTAGTTAAATTCAGCGAGGTGCTTCTGTGCCTCATCAAGCCATGACTTACGGGCAATCGCAGATTCAAGGGCTTCCTTAGCCTTCTTCTCATTGCCAGCAGCTTGAGCTTTTGCCGCAGTCTTCTCATAGTTCTCAATAGAGTCAGAGAGTTGCTTCACAACTTCTGCAGCACGTGCTTTCGCAGTTGGATCTGTCTTACGCCAGATCTCAGCCTCGGCCTGCTTAATGGCTTCCTCTACCTTGGAAACGCGAGCATCAAATGCGGCACGCTTATCCCGGTTAGTAATGCCAATCTTTGTCCATGTGTTCATCAATTCACGGAATGCGTTCTTTGCCTGCTTCACATCAGTAAATGGGACGAGAGCTTCGATCTGAACGATGAGCTCCTCACGCTTAATGAGATTTGCAGACATAGAAATCTCACGCTTTTCTAGATCTGCATTCTTAGCTGTGAAGAATTGATCCTGAGCTGCTTTAAATCGCGCCCAAAGCTTTGCATCATCGTTCTTCTTACCGCGTCCTGCAATCTTCCATTGATCCATCAATGCCTTGTAACGTCGAGCAGTTGCTACCCAATCAGTTGAAGTTGCAAGTTTTTCAGCCTCAGCGATAATCGCGTTCTTCGCTTCTGAGACTTTGCCTGCAGTTGCCTCAAGTTGAGCAAAGTGTGTGCGACGGCGCTTATCAAACTTATTGCGACTTGCTGAGAATCGCTTCCAGAAGTCAGCATCTGACTTCTTATCTAGACGGGGAGCTGCCTTCCACTCATCAAGGAGAGCCTTAAGGCGGTCGCCTGTGACTTTCCAATTCTCAGAGAGTGCAAGAGACTCAGCCTCAACCACAATCTTCTCTTTTTCAACAAGAATTTGTTCACGGCGAGCAGCCTTTGCAACAGCCTCTGCAGCCTTCTTTGCTTCATATGCCTCGCGGTGGCCTTCGATAAGAGGTTCAATCTGTTCAACAGATGCAGCAAGTGCATCGAGATCGCCAACACCGTTGAGTTCGCGCACTTGCTGGCGCAACTTCTTCACAGCGTCGTTGGCATCTTGCGGAACCATGGCACCGCTTGTAATGCGAGCAGCGGTCAGGGCGACTTCAGATGCAAGTGCTTCAAATTTACGGACAAAGTAGGCGAGCGCTTCTTCAGCGGTCTTGCCTGGATATGAACCAACAGGCTTCTCGCCATCGCTAGTGCGAACAAATACTGTGCCATCTTCGCCAACGCGACCAAATTTTGAAGGGTCTCCGACGAGTGCAGATGCTGCACTTGGTGTGGAGTGTGTTTGAGCTAGAGCAGTTGGATTGATATCGGTCATGGCTTTCCCCTTCAGCGCGTCGGACGGTTCAGTGTGAACTCGTCCTTCGTTGATATGTGCGAATGTGTTCGGGGTCAAAGGTACCCTGTGCTTGCGCGAGTCGTAAATCCACGCCAGAAATAGGGTCAAAAAGATGCTTGTCCGTTCCTTTCCGGCCCCTATGTTTGCAACCAACTGCTGGGTGATAGCTCCTTCTGAGGGCTCAGAGTGCATCATCGTTGACCCCGGCATGCCTGACATTTCACGCGATATCGAGATGATCATTGAAGAACATAAGCTCAAACCAGTAGCAGCACTTCTCACACATGGGCATCTCGACCACACATTTTCTATCACTCCACTTGCTGATGGCTATGACATCCCTGCATATATTCATTCTGAAGATCGACGTTTCATCGCAGACCCTGCAGGAATTCACGGTGAGCAATTCATCTCTCAACTTCAAGCGATGACATTTGTAGAACCTAAAAAAGTGAGTGAACTCAAGAATGGGTCAACGCTTGAATTGCTTGGAATGAAGATCACCGCCATCCATGCTCCAGGACACACCCGAGGATCGCTGATGTTCACCATCAATGACGAAATTCTCGTTAGTGGTGATGTTCTCTTTGCAGGCTCAATAGGTCGCACAGATCTGCCGACAGGTAGCTCAAAAGAGATGATTCATACCCTCAAAACCAAAGTTCTTACTCTTTCTGATGATTTACGAGTGCTCACAGGACATGGACCAGAGACCACGATTAAATTCGAGCGAAAAAACAACCCTTATCTGAAAGAATTGACCTCATGAAGTTCGAGAAAATCCAAGCGCCTAAAGGTGTCCGCGAATATCTGCCTCCGGAATCCCAATCATTCGAATGGGTCCGTGAGCAGTTGATAGCACCTGCCAAAGATGCGGGATATCAGTTGATGGAACTTCCCGTCTTTGAAGATACCAATCTCTTTAGCCGCGGTGTTGGTGAATCAACAGATGTGGTTTCCAAGGAGATGTATACATTTGAAGATCGAGGTGGTCGTTCAATCACCTTGCGACCTGAAGGAACTGCTGGCGTGATGCGTGCTGTGATTGAAGCAAACCTTGATCGAGGACAACTTCCGGTGAAAGTTTGGTATTCAGGACAATTCTTCCGTGCAGAGCGGCCACAAGCTGGGCGTTATCGTCAGTTCTACCAAGTGGGAATCGAAGCAATTGGTATTGAAGATCCGGCACTTGATGCTGAAGTGATTGCGATTGCAGATCGCGGCTTTAAGAATTTAGGACTTAAGAACTACCGTTTAGAGGTTACATCGCTAGGGGATGCGCAATCACGCGCTGCTCATCGTGTTGATCTTGTGAAATTTATTGATGGACTGGCACTCGATGATGCAACGAAGGAACGAGCAGCAATCAATCCGCTGCGCCTCTTTGATGATAAGCGTCCTGAGATGCAAGAGGCGATGACAAAAGCTCCTATCTTGCTTGATTACTTATCACCGGAATCGGCTGCAAATTTTGCTTCCGTTCAGAAGTATCTGAAGGCAATGAATATCGCATTCACCATCAATCCACGCATGGTGCGCGGTTTGGATTACTACACCGGAACCACCTTTGAATTCATTCATCCCGAACTCGGTGCGCAAAGCGGCATTGGTGGTGGCGGTCGCTACGACGGTTTAATGGAAACTCTTGGCGGTCAGTCGCTATCAGGAATTGGTTTTGGACTTGGTGTGGATCGCGCGCTTCTTGCAGCGATTGCAGAATCAACTGTCCCATCCCAAGAGTTCACATCCGATCTCTTCATCATTCCACTAGGAGATGACGCAAAGGAGCAGGCTCTCGTCATTGCCCAGAGTCTGCGAAGTTCTGGAATTCGTACTGAAGTCGCCTTTGGAGATAGAGCCCTCAAGGGAGCTATGAAGGCCGCTGATAAGTCGGGTGCGCGCTATGTCATAGTCCTTGGTGAAACCGAACTCATTGAACGAACTGTTGAACTCAAGAAGATGTCAGATGGGGTTACTTCCTCGGTTAAGATTGACCAATTACAGAATGAATTGTTGCGAGCTCTCTCGCTCTAGTTCACCATCATTTAAAGGCGGCTTTTAACGATGTTAAGAAACCATGACGCAGGTTCCCTGCGGGCTTCACACGCAGGTCAGACCGTCACTCTGGCTGGCTGGGTAGCACGTCGCCGCGATCATGGTGGAGTCGCCTTTATCGATCTTCGTGATGCAACAGGTTCTGTGCAGGTAGTAATTCGTGATGAAAAGATGGCCGGCCAACTTCGTGCCGAGTGGTGTTTGCAGATCACAGGAGAAGTAGCGCTACGTCCTGCAGGTAATGAAAACTCGAATCTTCCGACCGGTGCCATTGAAGTAATGGGTGATGACGTCGTTGTTTTGAGTGAATCTGCACCACTTCCCTTCCCCGTTGATTCAGGGAGCGAATCTGAGATTTCTGAAGAAGTTCGTCTTCGTTATCGTTATTTGGATCTGCGCCGTGAAGGACCAGCAGCTAACTTGCGCCTGCGTTCGAAGGTGACATCAACGATTCGTAATGTGATGGAAAGCCTTGAATTTCTTGAGATTGAAACACCGTATCTGACTCGTTCAACACCCGAAGGAGCACGTGACTTCTTAGTGCCCGTGCGCCTGCAACCAGGAAGCTGGTATGCACTTCCTCAATCACCTCAGCTCTTTAAGCAGTTGCTGATGGTTGCAGGGATGGAGCGTTACTACCAGATTGCTCGATGCTTCCGTGATGAAGATTTCCGTGCTGATCGCCAACCTGAGTTCACTCAGCTCGATATTGAAATGTCATTTATCGATCAGGCCGATATCTTGGCTGTTGCTGAAAAGATTTTGGTGAAAGTTTGGAAAGAGGCTGTTGGATTCGACATCCCAACACCGATTAAACACATGACCTATGCCGATGCTATGGATCGTTACGGCTCTGATAAGCCTGATCTTCGTTTTGCATATGAACTTACCGAGGTAACTGAATTCTTTAAATCAACACCTTTCCGTGTATTCCAAGCACCATATGTAGGCGCAGTTGTTATGCCTGGGGGAGCTGACTCTCCTCGTCGTGAACTCGATGCGTGGCAGGACTGGGCTAAAGCACGTGGGGCAAAGGGAATTGCTTACATTCTTGTTAATGCTGATGGCACTCTCGGTGGTCCAGTATCAAAGAACATTTCAGAAGATGAGCAAGCCGGTATTGCAGCACTGGTTGGTGCAAAGCCTGGGGATGCAATCTTCTTTGCAGCAGGTGAGCGCGCATCTTCTCAGCAACTACTAGGAGCTGCTCGTCTTGAAATTGGAAAGCGTTGCAACCTTATTAATGAGGGCGCCTGGGAATTTGTCTGGGTAGTCGATGCACCGATGTTTGAGCCAACCGATAATGGTGGATGGACTGCTGTGCACCATCCATTTACAGGCCCTAAGCCAGAGTTTGCAAAGACCTTTAAGTCAGATCCTGCTAACGCTCTTGCCTATGCATATGACATTGTTTTGAATGGAACTGAGCTCGGTGGTGGTTCGATTCGTATCCATGATCGCAATATCCAAAAAGATGTCTTTACAGTCATTGGTCTCTCTGATGAGGAAGCACAGAGCAAGTTCGGTTTCCTTCTCGAGGCATTTAATTACGGTCCACCTCCACACGGTGGAATTGCACTTGGCTTAGACCGCGTATGTGCACTATTGACCGGCTCTGATTCAATCCGTGAAGTCATCGCATTCCCTAAGACTGCAAGCGGTGGCGATCCTTTGACGGGTGCACCAACTCCGATTACACCTGCGCAACGAAAGGAAGCTGCCATCGATTGGACTCCTCCCAAGGAGTAAGTCAGGTAGGCTAATAACTATGGGTCCAGGCGGAATTGCGACGATTATTGCGGCGGTATCACTGCTCGTAATCGCTATTGCCCTTGCCTACACAGTTTTTCGTGTCAGCAGATTTATCGATGAGGCAAAGACCTCTCTTAAGGCTTTTACTGATGACACAACTCCGCTGCTCAATGAATCAACGCGCACCTTGGAACTCATCAACGGACCGCTTGAGAGCATTGCAAAGATTACGAAGAACGTTGAAGAAGTGACGTCCAAGGTGACCGGAGCAACAACCGGTTTTATGGAGAGTCCAACTGGACGTGTCGCAGGTGCCCTCCTTGGCGCTGCAACTCTCAGTAAAGGCCGCAAGTCGAAGAAAAAATCTGACTAGTGGAATCCGCCGAGATCCGTTCGCGCTGGCTGCGCTTCTTTGAAAGTGAGAACCGTCAAGGTCTTAAGCACACCGTAGTTCCTTCTGCCTCTCTGATCGCAGATGACCCGAATCTACTTTTAGTCAACGCTGGCATGGTTCCTTTCAAACCATTCTTTCTCGGTGAGGTAACAGCTCCCTATAAACGTGCTACATCTGTGCAGAAGTGCGTACGAACTCTGGATATTGATGAAGTGGGTAAGACCACGCGCCACGCATCGTTCTTTCAGATGTGTGGAAACTTTTCTTTCGGTGATTACTTCAAAGAGGGAGCAATTGCTTTAGCGTGGGAACTCTTAACGCGCCCTATCAATGATGGTGGCTACGGTTTTCCAGAAGAGCGTTTATGGGTAACGGTCTATCTCGATGATGACGAAGCTGCGGATATTTGGCATAAGAAGATTGGTATCCCGCGTGAGCGTATTCAACGTCGTGATATGGCAGATAACTTCTGGTCAATGGGTGTTCCGGGTCCATGTGGTCCGTGCTCTGAAATCTATTATGACCGTGGTCCTGAATATGGAATCGAAGGCGGACCGATTGCGGATGAAAACCGCTATATGGAAGTCTGGAACCTCGTCTTTATGCAGAATGAACGCGGTGCAGGCGGCGGAAAAGATGGTTATCCAATCCTTGGTGAACTTCCAGCAAAGAGCATCGACACTGGTTTAGGACTAGAGCGCACCGCTGCGCTGTTGCAAGGTGTTGAAAATATCTATGAGATTGATACGACGATGCAGATTCTCACAAAAGCATCTGCACTATCTGGCGTTAAGTATGGAAAAGATCAAAGCACCGATGTCGCTCTACGAGTTGTGGCAGATCATGCCCGCACATCAGCGATGTTGATTGGAGATGGTGTAACTCCTGGAAATGAGGGACGTGGATATGTCCTGCGTCGCATGATGCGCCGAACCATTCGCAATATGCGCTTGATGGGTGTTAATGATCCGATCATGTCTGAGCTCACCATTTCTGCAATTGGTGCGATGGGTCCTCAATATCCAGAGCTGATCACAGATAAGAAACGCATCTTGGCAGTCTCTGTCGCAGAAGAAGAGTCATTCCTGCAGACGCTGAAGGCTGGAACACAGATTTTTGATATGGCATCAACGCAACTTAAGGCGAGCAAGAAGAGCGTTCTTCCTGGCGATGAAGTATTCAAGCTTCATGACACCTATGGTTTCCCATTTGATCTCACCCTTGAGATGGCACGTGAAGAGGGTCTTGAAGTTGATGAAGATGGCTTCCGTAGATTGATGAATGAACAGCGTGATCGCGCAAAGGCTGATGCAAAGGCAAAGAAGAGTGGACATACAGATCTATCTGAATACAAGATGATTGCAGACTCTAAGGGCGCATCGACCTTCGTTGGCTATACCCACAATGAGACTGAGTCGACTATCAACGGAATTTTGGTTGACGGTATTAGCGTTGCATCAGCGAAAGCTGGAGATGACGTTGAAATTGTCTTAGATCGCACTCCTTTCTATGCAGAAGGTGGCGGACAGCTTGCAGACGGCGGCCGCATCACACTTGCTAGCGGTGCGGTAGTTGAAATTGAAGATGTGCAGACTCCAGTTAATGGTCTCTCAGTCCATCGCGGTCGCGTGATTTCAGGTGAGGTAACTACTGGTTCCAAATCCCTTGCTGCTATCGATCTTGAACGTCGCCACGCAATATCGCGTGCTCACACAGCCACTCACATGGTGCATAAAGCATTTCGTGAAATTCTTGGAGAGACTGCGACTCAAGCAGGTTCTGAGAATTCACCAGGTCGATTCCGTTTTGATTTCCCATCAACGGGTGCGGTCCCAGATTCAGTTCTGAATGAAGTTGAATCCCGCGTAAACACACTTCTTCTCGACAACCTCGCTGTAACCGCAGAGACGATGAATCAGGATGCAGCCAAAAAGATTGGTGCGATGGCTCTCTTTGGTGAGAAATATGGCGATCAAGTACGCGTAGTAAGTGTTGGTGATTGGGCTCGTGAATTATGTGGTGGTACCCACGTTGAACGCTCTGGCCAACTCGGCGTTGTGAAGCTTCTGAGTGAGTCTTCTGTGGGAGCAGGTGTTCGACGAGTCGAAGCTTTGGTAGGAGTGGACGCATATAGATTCCTAGCCCGCGAACATATTCTCTTGAACTCACTGACTGAAATCATTAAGGGTGCCCGCACAGAGGAGTTGCCTGAGCGAATCTCGGATCTTCTTGCAAAGATTAAGGATATTGAGAAGGAGCTTGCAGGAGTTCGATCAGCACAAGCTATGGGTCAGATTGGTGCGCTGGCAGATACTGCGCATGTTCTCAATGGCACAACTACCGTTACAGCGATTCTGCCTGATGGAATTACTGGAGATGATCTTCGCAAGATTGCACTCGACTTGAAAGCCCGTGCCCCACAATCTGCTGTCGCTTTGATTAGTTCAAATGAAGGGAAACCGGTTCTCGTTGTTGCTGTGAGCGATGCAGCAAAGGCTGCTGGATTAAAGGCTGGCGCCCTCGTAAAAATCGGCTCGACGATTCTTGGCGGTGGTGGCGGAGGGAAAGATGATTTCGCCCAAGGTGGCGGAATAGATTCTTCAAAATCACAAGCAGCGCTTAGCGCTATCACTGATTCAATCTCTGGAAAGTAAAAAGATGGAGCGAGGACGGCGCATCGCATTTGATTACGGCGATGTTCGCACCGGTGTTGCGCTCTGTGACCCCAATGGGATTCTCTCTTCTCCATTATGTGTACTAGAGAGCAAGGCAAAGAATTTCCTAGAGCAGATTGCTTCCCTTCTTCTTGAGCATGAACCCATTCGCATATTCGTGGGAATGCCGATGAATATGTCGGGATCAAAGGGTGAGAGTGCCGAGAAAGCTGAGAGCTTTGTTCAATCGCTCAAGTCAGTGACATCTCTTCCCATTGTCTTAGTAGATGAGCGTCTTTCCACAGTGAGTGCGCAGAAGAAGCTTAAAGAGGCAGGTGTATCGTCTCGTGATTCCAAAGCGCTGATTGATGCAATGGCTGCAGTCGCAATTCTGGAACAAGGACTTCTCAGTGAAAATCTGGGATAAATCTCCTCTCTTTAGAGTTGGGACTGCGTTAGCTGTAGTAGCAGCTCTCACATTCTCACTGCACCTGGTGCGAGTTCCAGGAACATCGGCGCCAGATTTCGCGTGTGGCAATTCCTCTGGCACTAGAGTCAATATCAAAATCGATGCGGGGGAGTCAGGCTCATCTATCGCACAATCTCTTTCTGTGGCAGGGGTAGTTAAATCAGCGCAGGCTTACTTCAGGGTTGCTGTGGGAGATGTGCGTTCGCAGAAAGTTGCCCCAGGTAATCACAGTATTGATGTTGGTATATGTGCAACACAGGCTCTTGAGCAATTACTAGACTCCGCTCGTATCACTGGATTGATCAATATCTTCGAAGGAGCTTGGCTCTCAGAAATCATTCCTCAGTTCTACGCAGCACAGATGTCGGTGGCGGACGTTGCAAGTGCAATCAGAAATGTTTCAAAGCCAAAGGGTTTCACAACCCTTGAAGGACTTCTCTTTCCTGCCCAATACAGTTTTGAGGATGGAACCCTTGCAACGCCAGCTATGCAAAGTATGGTCAATCGAGCAGGGCTTGAAATGCGCAAGGCTGGTTTCTATACTTCGAGGGAAAAGTTCACACCACAGCAACTCCTGATTATTGCCTCCCTGATCCAAGCAGAAGGTGATACGAAAGACTTTGCAAAGATTTCTCAAGTGATTCGTAATCGCCTCACTAAAGGCATGCCCTTGCAATTTGATTCGACAGTTCATTACGTGAAGAAAACTCGGGGAAGCGTCTTTCTTAGTACGCAATCCACGCTCATCAACTCCGCATACAACACTTATAAGCGATATGGATTGCCTCCAGGCCCAATCAATAACCCTGGCGCAGATGCTCTACTAGCTGCAGTTAACCCAGTTGCTGGGGATTGGCTATATTTCATTACTGTGGCACCGTCTGATACTCGCTTCACGAGCGATATCAATCAATTCAATAACTGGAAAATTGAATATAAGAAGAACTTGCGGGTCGGAAAGTTTAGGAGCAATAAGTGATAACCGGAGCAGTGCTGGGATCTCCCATCAAACACTCGCTATCTCCTGTTCTGCATAAGGCTGCCTTTGCCTTCCTTGGCATCGAAGGAGACTACTCGGCTATCAAGGTTGGATCTGGTGCCTTGGCGAAATTTATTGAAACGCGCGCACATGAGTTTGATTATCTCTCTTTGACCATGCCCCTGAAAGAGGAAGTCTTGGGTCTCGGATTTAACGCAGATGCGCTGACGCAGAGAATCCAATCGGGAAATACGTTGATTAAGAAAGACGGCAAATGGTCAATTAGTAGTACTGATGGAAGCGGATTCGTGGCAGCCCTTGAACACGCAGGAATTACAGAGATTGATTCAGTTTTGATTCTGGGTGCTGGAGGAACTGCGCGTGCTGTAACGGGCTCTCTCGATTCGATCGCCAAGGATATTCATGTTCTGGGTCGTTCAAGTCTTAGACAAGAAGCCCTTGAGTCTGCAGTTTCGCATTCTCACTTCGAGTATCACCGGTGGTCATCTGATATTGATTTCACACAGTATGACTTAGTAGTGAATACAACCCCAGCAGGTGCTGCAGATCTTCTAGCCAATTCAGTCAATCCTGGAATTCGTGCAACTCTCTTTGATGTGATCTATAAGCCTTGGCCCACTGAATTGGCGCAACGCTGGAGTGATTGCGGTGGCGCTGTGATTAATGGGCTAGAACTATTGATGTATCAAGGGGTGGATCAACTATCACTCGTATTGGATACTGATTTCGATCGAGAAGCGCTAGCCACACATTTACGCACAGTGCTTCGTAAATCAGCTCGGTAATCCACAGTCTCAGTTCTCTAGCTCAAAGTCTTTGTATCGTTTGTGAGTGATTTTCGCTCTGTTGTTGATGATCTCGGTGATTGATGTCCGACATAGACGTATTCCAAATGTCTTCGTCTTTCTCTTGTTGCTCGTATCGCTAGCGTCATCACCTCCTCGGCTTGAGCCGATCTTTCTTATCATCAGTGTTCTCTCAAGCTTGTTCTTTCAGATGGTCTCTAGATGTGGCTCAGGAGATGTGAAATTGGTTATTGTCCTTTTGAACTTTGTCGTAGGAGGGGCGCAAACTGTTGCCTATATTGCGATGGTGTGTGTCTGTGCAATGATCTCGATAGCCATCTATTACATGCGAACTCGGTCATTCAAAGGAGATATCGCCTTTGCCCCTGCGCTATGTGGCGCAGTTCTCGCAGTGAGACCTTTGAGCATCCTCTAATGTGACGCGAGAATGAGTCTCTATCTGCAAGAATATGTCCATGCGTTGGATTACAGCAGGTGAATCTCATGGCCAAGCCCTATCGGCAATTATCGAAGGCATGCCAGCCCATATTGAAATCACCACTGCAGATATTGATTTTCATCTAGCAAGACGGCGCTTAGGTGTGGGTCGCGGTGCTCGTCAGAATTTCGAAGCGGATAAGGTGACTATTCTTGGTGGAGTTCGACTTGGTATTACACAAGGTGGACCCATCTCAGTTCAAGTGGGAAATAGCGAATGGCCTAAATGGGAAAAGGTGATGTCTGCAGATCCTGTTCCTGCAGATGAGATAGAAAATCTTGCGCGTAATGCGCCTTTAACTCGCCCACGTCCAGGACACGCGGATTTAGTAGGAATGCAAAAGTATGACTTTGATGATGCTCGCCCGATTCTTGAGCGAGCGAGTGCGAGAGAGACAGCAGCACGAGTTGCCTTGGGAGCGATCGCTCGTAAATTCTTAGAGCAATCTGTGGGAATCACGATTTTGAGTCATGTGGTTTCTATCGGGTCAGTGCGTATTCCGGACTCGTATGAACTTCCACAAGCAGGTGATATGAAGAGAATTGATGATGATCCCGTTCGTTGCTCTGATCCTGCAACGAGCGCTGCGATGATTACTGAAATTGAGGCAGCTCATGCCGACGGCGACACGCTCGGGGGAGTATGTGAAGTTTTGGCATACAACCTTCCTCCTGGATTGGGGTCACACGTGCACTGGGATCGACGTCTAGACGCACGTTTAGCCGGGGCGTTAATGGGTATTCAGGCAATTAAGGGTGTGGAAATCGGTGATGGTTTCAGAACGGCAACCCGCCGTGGATCTATAGCCCATGATGAAATCGAACGCGGTTCAGATGGCGCAATTCATCGTCGCACAGATCGCGCTGGCGGAACTGAAGGCGGAATGTCGAACGGTGAAATTTTGCGCGTATCGGTTGCGATGAAACCTATCTCAACAGTGCCAAAAGCACTGGACACTATTGATGTTAAAACCGGTGAGGCTGCAAAGGCAATTAACCAACGCTCTGATGTCTGTGCTGTTCCTGCTGCAGGAGTTGTTGCAGAAGCTATGGCAGCCCTTGTTCTTGCAGAAGCAGTATTGGAAAAATTTGGTGGCGATTCCGTGCAGGAAACGCGCCGCAATTATGAGTCCTATATGAAGAATCTACGCTTCAAATAATCACAATGCCTCCTCGTGTCATTCTGATTGGCCCTATGGGTTCAGGAAAAACAACCATTGGTCAATTAGTTGCTGCGCGTCTTGATATTGCTTTCAGAGATACGGATCACGTGATTGAAGAGAGTTCTGGACGAACAGTGGCAGATATCTTCCTAGAAGATGGCGAGGATGCCTTTCGTCTTCTGGAAAAGGCTGTCCTCCGTGATGAGTTACTCAGTGATGAAACAGTGCTCGCTTTAGGAGGGGGAGCTCCAATTTCTATGGATGCGCAATCAGCGCTTCGCGCCATTGCATCTCCTGTGATCTATTTGGATATCTCTCTAGCAACAGTTGCTCCACGAATAGGATTTAATCGTGATCGTCCACTTCTTCTTCACAACCCACGCGGTCAGTGGCAAACACTGATGGAGGCCAGGCGCCCGATTTATGAATCGATTGCCGATACCGTCATCGATGTGAATACTAAATCTGAGAGCGATATCGTCAGCGAAATCCTTGAGGTGATCAAGTGAAGAAGATTCATGTGAGTGCCGACCGTGAATACGACGTACTTATAGATATGGAATATCTCAAAGAATTGAGTGAGCTTTCTCAGGGCCGGACCCGCGTTGCAGTTGTGTTTAGTGAATCGATGAGGAGTGAGATTCCGCAATTCCAAGTAGGAGATTGTGAATTCTTCTATCTTCCTATCCCTGATGGAGAAGCTGGTAAGTCGGCAGCGGTACTCGCACAGGCGTGGAATTGGTTGGGAGCGGCTGGCTTTACTCGCGCAGATTTGATTGTGGGTATTGGCGGGGGAGCAGTTACTGATTTCGCAGGTTACCTAGCTGCAAGTTGGCTTCGAGGAATGGATTGGATTGCAGTACCAACGACAGTTGCTGGCATGGTCGATGCAGCGATAGGCGGTAAGACGGGAATCAATAGCGATTATGGCAAGAACCTGATTGGAGCTTTCCATTCACCGATTGCAGTGCTCATAGATCCATCGTGGCTCTCAACCCTCTCTGATAGAGATTTTGCAGCCGGCTTGGCCGAAGTTGTTAAGTGTGGATTTATCAGTGATAAAGAAATTCTCAACCTGCTGGCTTCAAAGAACCTCGCTGATATCCGTGCATCACGCGCGCTCACCGTTGAGCTGATTGAAAGATCTGTAGCAGTCAAAGCAAAGGTTGTTTCAGGGGATTTCAAGGAGAGCTTTGATCGCGAGATTCTTAACTATGGACACACATTTGGCCATGCTGTGGAACTTCTCTCTAAGTATTCATTGCGTCATGGTGAGTGCGTATCAATTGGAATGGCGTTTATTGCCTATCTTTCAGAGAGTCTGAAGTTGATTTCACCTGAGCTACGCACATTACATATAGAGACTCTTACAAATCTTGGCCTTCCCGTTTCTTACTCTGGGGCGCAGTGGCCAGAGCTTCTTGCAGCAATGAAGTTGGATAAGAAGACACGTGGAAATGAACTTCGATTTGTGGTGATCACTGAAATCGGAAAGACACAGAGATTGGAAAATCCAATTGAGCGCGAGCTGATAGCCGCATATGAGAGGCTAAGCTCATGAAGGTTCTAGTACTCAATGGCCCCAACCTCGGGCGTCTTGATATTCGCGATTCCTCTATCTATGGGGATATGACATATCCAGTACTTGTTGAACATATTGAGAACGCTGCTAAGACTCATGGCTTTGAAGCAGATGTTCGCCAAAGTAACGATGAGGCAGAGATTATTGGCTGGTTACATGAAGCTGCAGATACAAAGACTCCAGTCATTATCAATCCTGCAGCCTTCACTCACTATTCCTATGCAATCCGTGATGCTGCCGAGTTAGTAAAGGCTCCTTTGATAGAGGTGCATCTATCGAATCCGCTTTCACGTGAAGAGTTCCGTCATACTTCTGTGATTTCAGGGGTGGCAAACGGAACCATCGGAGGATTTGGTCCTAATTCTTATGTCTTAGCGCTCATCGCGCTGAAGGCGTTAATCTCCTAATTACATACGGTAAACTCTGCGCTCTATTGACCTTCGATTGGCGAAGGCATGAACTGGAGTTATCGTGGCAACAACAAATGATCTAAAAAATGGCATGACCCTTGATATCGAGGGTCAGTTATGGACTGTTGTTGAATTCCAGCACGTAAAGCCAGGTAAAGGTCCAGCTTTCGTTCGCACAAAGCTCAAGCAGGTAATGACCGGTAAAGTTGTGGATAAGACATATAACGCTGGCGTCAAGGTTGAAATCGCAATTCTAGAAAAGCGCGAAATGAACTTCCTATACAAGGAAGGCGATGACTTTGTATTTATGGATAACGTTAACTTCGATCAGATGAATATCTCAGCAGCTACTGTCGGAGATGCGGCGAACTACATGCTTGAAAACACTGAAGCTATCGTGGCAATCCATGAGGGCAACCCTCTCTATATCGATCTACCAGCATCTGTTCCTCTCAAGATTACCTACACAGAGCCAGGACTACAGGGAGATCGTTCATCCGGTGGAACTAAGCCTGCAACTGTTGAAACTGGTATTCAGATTCAGGTGCCACTGTTTATTAAGCAGGATGAAATTGTTCTCGTTGATACACGAGATGGTTCATATCAGGGTCGCGCCAACTAGTGTCAGCTCGCAGTAAGGCACGTAAGCAGACTCTAGATTTACTCTATGAGGCTGATATTCGTAGCACCTCTGCTGCCGATCTTTTAGCTCTTCGTGATGTCATCGAAGAGGGCCCTGATGCACGCCCGATACGAGAATTCACAAAGCTTCTCATTGCAGGAGTAACGGAGAACAAGCGCAAGATTGATGAACTTATCTCCACATACGCTCAGGGTTGGGATATGGATCGTCTACCAGCCGTAGACCGAAATATCCTGCGCCTTGGGATATATGAAATTGTATGGAGCGCTGATTTAGATGATGGCATTGCAATCGATGAGGCTCTCACTCTTGCGAGAGAGCTTTCAACAGATGAATCTGCAGGCTACATACATGGTGTTTTAGGCCGTATCTCATCCATTAAAGACAGTATTGCAATTTAACTTTGACGCACCTTAAGTAAAAGGTTCTCCCTCTCTAACCATTGCATTACTTGAGAAATAGGTAGATCAAGCAGAACTGAAATAGTCTCTATATCTGTATGGCGGATAGATAAGACTTCACCATTCCAATCCTGACGAGAGCGAATGAGCTTTTGGGCCAATCGTGCAAGAAGGAGATAGTTGGCGTTGCTAGGGTGCGCGTCATCGAGTGCTCGACGGTTGACTGCACGCAGATCGATGACAATACGTTCGGCTGATATAACTTCCACCGGTAGTACCTCAGTAAAAAGTTGCGCCAAGGGCACGTCATAGAGAGCAGCTATGGAGATTGCACGTTTAACGCTCAGTGTTCGGGCGCCGCGTTCGTAGGAGCCAAGGACTACCGCTTTGAGTGCGCCCTTACTGAGTATTTCTACATCGCTCAGGGAGAGTGAGCGAGAGATGCGTATTGCCCGGAGGCGAGCGGAGACTTGCGCGATAGTGACCTCAGTATTCATGGGGTGAGGCTAGGATGCGTCGACGCGTATGAGTTATGCCAATCCACAGAGCGCCAAACTTTGGTGCTAGAATGCGCCAACATCCTTTAACGACCCGTCCTGCGAGGCGGGGAAGGAGATTTACATGAGCCTTGCCCTGCCGGCGCCAGATATGGCACGAGCTATTACCCGCATTTCCCACGAGATTCTCGAACGTAACTCTGGTTCAGACACCATCACACTTCTCGGCATCCCCACACGAGGTGCCCACCTTGCCGCTCGAATTGCTGCAAATATAGAAGCAATCGAAGGAAAGCCCGTTCAATCGGGAACTCTAGATATCACCTTGCACCGCGATGATCTACGTATGCGCCCACCTCGCGCCCTAATGCCAACAGTCATTCCATCCCTTGGCGTTGAAGATCGCAATGTCATCCTTGTCGATGATGTTCTCTTCTCAGGTCGCACCATTCGCGCAGCACTGGATGCACTTGGTGAGATCGGGCGACCAAAGACTGTGCAACTCGCAGTCCTTGTCGATCGCGGACATCGCCAGCTGCCTATTAAGGCAGATTACGTGGGCAAGAACCTACCGACATCACCGACTCAGATCATCAAGGTTCAATTCACAGAGCTTGATGGCCTCGATGCAGTCTCACTGGAAGAAGGTGGCAAGTAATGCGCCACCTCCTATCCATTGCAGATTTGAGCAAGAGCGAGGCGCTGCAGATCCTCAATACTGCTGAAGAACTTGCTCGGGTATCTGATGGACCTATGAAGAAGCTTCCCACTCTACGTGGTCGCACGATTGTCAATCTCTTTGCAGAGGATTCCACTAGAACACGCATCTCCTTTGAAGCGGCAGCAAAGCGACTATCTGCAGATGTAATTAACTTCTCTGCAAAAGGCTCTAGCGTCAGCAAGGGCGAATCCTTGAAAGATACAGCCCAAACACTGCAGGCTATGGGCGCTGATGCAGTCATCATTCGCCATAGCGCATCAGGTGCTGCACAACGTTTAGCAGATAGTCAGTGGATGACTGGGTCTGTTGTTAACGCAGGAGATGGAACACATGAGCATCCAAGCCAGGCACTTCTCGATGCTTTCACAATTAGAAAGCATCTAGCGCATGGGGGAGATGACCTCACCGGTCTGCATATTGCAATCGTCGGTGATGTCCTGCACTCACGCGTTGCACGTTCCAATGTTCTCCTTCTTACCAAGCTAGGTGCTGCGGTAACTCTCGTTGCTCCACCGACTCTCCTACCTGTGGGCGTGGAATCGTGGCCTGTGAAAGTTTCCTATGATTTTGATTCGGTCATCGAATCAGTTGATGCAGTGATGATGTTACGTATTCAACTTGAGCGAATGACAGAGCTCTTCTTCCCTAATGCACGTGAGTATTCACGCTACTTCGGATTGAACAAAGATCGCCTCAAGCTTATGAAACCAAACGCAATTGTGATGCACCCGGGGCCAATGAATCGTGGACTGGAAATCACTGCAGATAGTGCAGATAGCGCGCGTTCAGTGATTCTTGAGCAGGTAACCAATGGAGTCAGTGTTCGCATGGCAATTCTCTATCTACTTCTTGCAGGTTCTCAAGAGATCGGAACATCAGAATGAGTCAATCAATCCTTATCTCAGGCGGAACACTTGCTAACGGAAAGAGATCAGATCTTCTTATCAAGGATGGCCTCATCGCTGAGATGGCCGAGAAGATTGAAGATAAAGATGCGAAACGAATTGATGCATCTCACTCCATAGTTCTGCCAGGACTAGTTGACCTTCACACGCACTTGCGAGAGCCCGGAAGAGAAGATGCAGAGACTGTCGAATCTGGTTCTCGTGCTGGGGTTAAAGGTGGCTTCACCGCGCTGAGCGCCATGGCAAATACCTCACCTGTTGCCGATACAGCTGGTGTTGTGGAGCAGGTATATCGACTTGGACAAGCTGCAGGCCTTCTTGATGTCTTTCCAATAGGTGCTGTTACTCGAGGACTTGAAGGCGAACATCTTGCTGAAATTGGTGCAATGGCAGATTCCATGGCGCGAGTGCGAGTCTTTAGCGATGATGGACATTGCGTCTTTGATCCTCTCGTTATGCGTCGAGCACTTGAGTATGTGAAGAAGTTCGATGGTGTAATTGCCCAACATGCGCAAGAGCCACGTCTGACACAAGGCTCACAAATGAATGAAGGAATTGTCTCGTCACAACTAGGTCTTAAGGGTTGGCCTGCTATAGCGGAGGAGGCGATCATCGCTCGCGACGTCCTGCTCGCCGATCACGTGCAGGCACGGCTTCATATCTGCCACCTCACAACGGCAGGTGGAGTTGAAATCATTCGATGGGCAAAGGCTCGTGGAATTTGCGTGACCGCTGAGGTCACACCACATCACCTACTACTCACAGATGAGTTAGCTCGCAGTTATGACCCTGTATTTAAGGTCAATCCACCGCTGCGCACAGAAGCAGATGTGATGGCACTGCGTGAGGCACTTGCAGATGGAACCATCGATATCGTCGCAACAGATCATGCCCCACACCCAGCTGAGACAAAAGAGTGCGAATGGCAGGAGGCATCCTTTGGAATGCTTGGTCTTGAAACTGCACTCAGCATCGTAAACAAGACAATGGTTGAGACTGGTTTAATGAATTGGGAGAAGGTTGCAGATCGCATGAGTTATGCACCTGCCCGTATCGGTCGATATGAAAATCAAGGTCAAGAGTTAAAAGTTGGCGCTCCAGCACACATTACTGTGATGAACCCAACGCAGGTGTTGCGCGTTGATCGTGACCTAGTAGCCTCACGAAGTCGCAATACTCCCTTCCATGGAATGGAGTTGCCAGGACGCATCCTGGCGACAATCTTTAACGGCCAGCTCGTCTTCGAAGGAGGAAATGCATGAGTAAGGCATTTTTCGTCCTCGATGATGGTCGCATCTTTGAAGGAAGCTCATGGGCTGCAACCGGTAAGACTTTCGGTGAAGCTGTCTTTCAAACAGGTATGACGGGCTATCAAGAGACGCTCACTGACCCCTCATATCACAAGCAAGTAGTTGTGATGACAGCGCCACATATAGGAAATACTGGAGTTAATACTTTTGATAATGAATCAAAGAAGTATTGGGTTGCGGGATTTGTCGTTCGCAATCCTTCGACTCTCACGAGTAATTGGCGAAGCGAGAAGGATCTTGAAGCAGAGTTGATTGATCAGGCGATAGTGGGAATTCAAGGCGTTGATACGCGGGCCATTACACGTCACTTACGTGACCGTGGTGCGATGCGCGTTGGAATCTTCTCAGGGCTTGAACTTACCCGTGAAGAGATGGTGATTGAGGTCCGCAAACAACCTGCAATGAGTGGTGCATACCTCAGCGCCGATGTTTCGACAGAATCGACATATGTTGTTCCTGCAGTGTGGGAGAAGAAGTTCACTGTTGCGGCAATCGACCTAGGAATCAAAGGTGCCAGCCCTCGCGCGATGGCAGAGCGTGGGATTGAAGTTCATGTCATGCCATATAACACAACCATTGATGAAATGTTAGCGATTAATCCCGATGGTGTGTTTCTCTCTAATGGTCCAGGAGATCCTGCGACGATGACTGAAACTATTGAACTTGTGCGTGCAATTCTTGCGCAAGAGATCCCTATCTTTGGGATTTGCTTCGGCCATCAGATCCTTGGTCGTGCACTCGGTTTTGAAACATACAAACTTCAATTTGGCCATCGTGGAATTAATCAACCCGTTATTGATCGAAAGACTGGCAAGGTTGAGATCACTGCGCACAATCATGGCTTCGCTCTTCAAGCTCCCACCGATGCAGGATTTTCCACCGTCTATGGTCCAGGTCAGGTAACACATGTCTCGCTCAATGATGGAGTTGTAGAAGGCTTAGAACTCACCGAACGCGGAGCCTTTAGCGTGCAGTATCACCCAGAAGCTGCGGCCGGCCCACATGATGCTGCTTATCTCTTTGATCGATTCGTGGATTTGATGGTGCAATACCCAAGAAAAGTTGAGGCGCTCTAATGGCTCGCGATGAATCGATAAATAGCGTACTCGTCATTGGTTCTGGCCCGATTGTGATCGGACAAGCCTGCGAATTTGATTACTCTGGAACACAAGCGTGCCGTGTATTGCGCGCTGAGGGTATTCGCGTCATTTTGGTCAACTCAAACCCAGCAACGATTATGACTGATCCTGAGTTTGCCGATGCGACCTATATCGAGCCCATCACACCTGAATTTATTGAGCGCATCATCGCAAGAGAGCGACCAGATGCCGTACTTGCAACACTAGGTGGTCAGACTGCGTTGAACGCTGCGATTGGTCTCTTTAAAGCGGGAACGCTTGAGAGGTATAACGTCAAACTTATTGGTGCAGATGTAGATGCGATTGAACGTGGTGAAAACCGTGAGTTATTCAGAGGAATTGTTGAAAAAATTGGGGGAGAGTCAGCACGATCCATCATCTGTCACACCATGGATGATGTGATGGGAGCAGTTACTCAACTTGGTTATCCAGCCGTTATTCGCCCCTCTTTCACCATGGGTGGATTGGGTTCTGGAATTGCATTCGATGAAGAGAGCCTTCGTCAGATTGCTGGAGCGGGCCTTCGCCACAGTCCAACGTCAGAAGTACTTATTGAAGAGTCCATTATTGGTTGGAAAGAGTATGAACTTGAAGTAATGCGGGATAAATCAGATAACGTGGTGATTGTCTGTAGCATTGAAAATATTGATCCGATGGGTGTGCACACAGGAGATTCAATTACCGTGGCCCCGGCTCTGACACTGACAGATGTTGAATACCAGAAGCTACGTGACCTCTCTATCGACATCATTCGTGAAGTTGGCGTTGACACGGGCGGCTGCAATATCCAGTTTGCTGTCAATCCAGATACAGGACGCATTATTGTCATTGAGATGAACCCTCGAGTTTCTCGTTCCAGCGCTCTAGCTTCTAAAGCGACAGGTTTTCCTATCGCAAAGATCGCTACCAAGCTAGCTATCGGTTACACCCTTGATGAGATTAAGAATGACATCACACAGGTAACACCGGCATCTTTTGAACCAACTCTTGATTACATCGTTGTGAAGGCACCACGTTTTGCCTTCGAGAAGTTCCAAGATGCTGACCCTCGTCTGACAACCACGATGAAGAGTGTGGGTGAGGCTATGGCTATCGGTCGCTCATGATGGATGAGGTATTTAACTCAACCAAGATTGATCGGTGGTATTTGCGTCAGATTGAGATTATTAATGATGTTGTGCGCACTATTGCCCAACCCGGCGAGCTCTCACTGGATCTACTCAAGCTTGCAAAGAGCACAGGATTTTCTGACGCGCAGATTGCTGCGATCCGTGGAGTTGCTGAAGGTGATGTGCGAAAAGCGCGCCACCAACTCAACCTTCGTCCTGTCTATAAGACCGTTGATACATGCGCTGCTGAGTTTGAAGCATTTACTCCCTATCACTACTCCAGTTACGAGGAAGAGACAGAGGTTCGCCCTCGCACGAAACCTGCTGTGATTATCCTCGGTAGTGGACCAAACCGTATTGGCCAGGGAATTGAATTCGATTACTCATGCGTGCACGCCTCCTTCACATTACGTGCTGCAGGGTATGAAACCATCATGATTAACTGCAACCCTGAGACAGTTTCCACCGATTACGACACATCCGATCGACTCTATTTTGAACCACTTACACTTGAAGATGTCCTTGAAGTTGTCCATGCAGAAACTCAAGCTGGACCCGTGTTAGGTGTCATCACTCAACTGGGTGGACAGACGCCACTAGGACTTGCAGCAGGTCTCAAGGCAGCAGGTGTCACCATTCTTGGAACAAGTCCTGATGCAATCAATTTAGCTGAA
>JAPLBL010000076.1 GCA_026392765.1 Actinomycetota bacterium | reverse complement strand
AACGCGCGCTAGATCCTTCTTCAATTGACGTTGTTCTGCAGCACTAGATGTGGATGAGAACTTTCCACCGGATGCAGCTGCAGATGCAATCGATGCAACACGCTGTTCTAGATATTGATCCACACCACGTGGTAAATCGCGAAGATGTTTATCGCCCAGTAACCCCCAGAAACGATCGCAGACGCGTTCGAGGAAATATCTATCGTGAGAAATCACAAAAAGTGTTCCACCATAGCTGTCGAGTAAATCTTCTAACTCTGTAAGAGTCTCAATATCAAAATCGTTAGTGGGCTCGTCAAGGAGTAATACATTTGGTGAATCCATCAGTAATCGTGTGAGCTGCAGACGGCGACGTTCTCCACCTGATAAATCTCCCACTGGTGTCCACTGTGCATCTCGATCAAAGCCAAGGCGTTCACAGAGTTGAGATGCTGAAAGTGTCTTGCCCTTACCAATCTCCACATGTGTTGCAACATTTTCTACCGCTTCAAGCAATCGCCATGTGGGATCGAGTTCATCAAGATGCTGTGTAAGAAAGGCAATCTTGACGGTAATGCCTGTAACAAGCTTGCCTGCTGCAGGTTGCAACTGACCTGCCAAAGTGCGCATCAGAGTTGTCTTTCCAGCACCGTTGATCCCCACAATCCCGATGCGATCTCCTGGGCCAATGTTCCATGTCAGGTTATCTATCAACTCTTTATCACCAGCCTTAATCAAGGCGTGATGGAGTTCAAAGACAGTATTACCAAGTCGGTTGAGAGCAAACTTTAAGAGCTCTGTTGAATCACGTGGTGCTGGCTCTGCTGAAATCAATTCATTGGCTGCATCAACACGAAACTTAGGTTTTGTTGTTCGAGCAGGCGCACCGCGGCGCAACCATGCAAGTTCTTTTCGAATTAAATTATTGCGACGAGCATCCATAGCATTGGATTGGCGAGCTCGCTCTGCCTTAGCTAAAACAAAGGCTGAGTATCCACCGTCATACTCTTCTACTTTTCCAAGGACTACTTCCCATGTGCGCTCTGTGACTTCATCAAGGAACCAGCGATCGTGCGTGACAACAAGTACTGCTAAATCTCTTCGGTTCTTTAAGTGAGATGCAAGCCAAGCAACACCTTCAACATCGAGGTGGTTTGTTGGTTCATCAAGCAGAATCAAATCAAGATCATCAATGAGCAACTTAGCTAATCCAACGCGGCGCTTTTCTCCACCAGAAAGAGATGCAAATGTGCGATCAAAGATATGGTCATCAAAGCTTCCAAAGAGGCCGGTAAAGATTTCGCGGATGCGAGGATCACTTGCCCATTCATGTTTCTCACGATTGGCGATAACAACATCGCCCACAGTTGCATGAGGGGCAGCACTATCAATTTGGGAGAGAATGCCAATCTTTGAAGCATTCGACTTTGTTACTCGACCTGCATCAGGCTCTTCTACGCCTGCAATGATTTTCATGAGCGTGGATTTACCAGCACCATTGCGACCAACGATTCCGATGCGATCGCCTTCTGAAACACCGAGTGATACTCGCTCCAGAAGTGGGCGGATATCAAAGGCTTTAGAGACCTCTTCGATATTCACTACATTGCGCGCCACGGTAGGAGAGCGTACCTTTGAACTATGAAGGTCACTGACCGCGCATATGCGTTAGAGCTCGATAAGAATGACCCTCTTGCTCCCTATC
>JAPLBL010000084.1 GCA_026392765.1 Actinomycetota bacterium | reverse complement strand
CAAATCTGATGGGACAGGCATTGTGCGCGAAATCGATTCATCATCGCTATCGGAGATTTTATAGACCGATTCTCCCGATGTAGAGCGACCTCTGACGGCGCCGATCTCCTCCAAGTCGCGACTAGCAGTCGCTTGAGTGACTACAAAACCAGCCTTCTTCAATTGCTTGACCAAATCTGATTGTGAGTGAATGAGGCCAGCTTTGATCAGCGCAATCGCCTTTGCTCTACGAGCTGTGACACTAGACATGAGTGACCTCCTTGAGCGCTTGTGAAAATATTGCTACAAACTTCTGTGCCTGCTTCATCGAAACATTCAGTGCAGGCGCTAGGCGAATAGTTGATTCACCTGGTGCGTTAATGAGTGCGCCTTTCTCTTGGCACTTCTTGGTAACTGCTTTTGCAACAGGCTTTTCCAGGGTTAATCCGATAAGAAGGCCAGCACCGCGAACCTCAGTAACTCCAGGAATTAGTGCTAATTCAGCAAGAAGGAACTCCCCGACCTCATCAACATGCTTGAGAATCTTCTCCTGCTGCAGTAGCCACAGGATTGCCACCAAAGGTGGATCCGTGATCTCCGGCTGCAAAGAGTGTGGATGCAGAACCCAATGCAATCATTGCTCCCAGCGGTAATCCCCCACCAAGTCCCTTTGCCAAAGTAATCACATCAGGTTTGATTCCAGAGTATTCATACCCAAACCAATCTCCTGTGCGACCCATACCGGTCTGCACGCAATCAATTACCAACAATGCACCGTTATCGTCACAATACTTACGTAAATTCTTTAGGTAATCACTAGGTGGAACAATGACGCCAGCTTCTCCCATAATCGGCTCAACAATGACCATTGCAGTCTTCTTTGTTATTGCTCTCTTCATCGCGGATGAATCACCAAATGGCACATGCTTGATTCCCTTAAGCAGTGGCTTAAATGGATTTCGCTTTGAAGGCTGGCCAGTCAGAGAAAGTGCTCCCATTGTGCGCCCATGAAATGACTCATTCGTTGCAACAATCTTGTATTTGCCTGTCTTACGAGAGAGCTTTAGGGCTGCTTCATTAGCCTCTGCTCCAGAATTACAGAAGAAGACTCGTGCGCTCTTATCTCCTGTCATCTTCTGTAACTTTTCAGCAAGTTCAAGAACGTTGGGATGGGCGTAGAAATTGCTCACATGGCCCAAGGTGGCGATCTGCTTTGTCACCGCTTTAACCACAGCAGGATGTGCATGGCCCAATACATTGGTTGCGATGCCTGCCAAGAAATCGAGGTAGGTATTGCCGTTGGAATCCTTAACCACGGAACCTTTACCGGAAACCAGCTCAATAGTCGGTGTTCCATAGTTATCTTGGAGCGCTCTCTGCCACCGTTTCATGCAACCACCAACGTTCCGCCCTCGCCCATGAGTGCTCTCTTAAGTGCTGATGGATTTGTTCCATCAATAATGCGTACTGCTTTTGCTCCTGCTGCTATTGCATCAAGACATGCCTGCACCTTCGGAGCCATACCTTGTGCAAATGTTGCCTTAAGTGACTCCAGCTCCTTAGCTGAGATAGATGAAATCAGAGAATCCTTATCCGGCCAATTCTTATAGATACCTTCAACGTCGGTCATGATGATGAGCCATTCGGCATCGAGTGCACCAGCAATCGCTGCAGCGGCAAGATCTGCATTGACGTTATAGCCAATGGATCCTTGGCTATCTGCGGCTATTGGAGAAATCACGGGAACTTTTCCTGCACTCACGAGTTCCTCAATGGGCGAAGTGTTCACATCTGTGACTACTCCTACCAATCGGAGATCTGCAGCAGTTCCATCAACCAGTGATGTCAAAGCCTTCGCAATCAGAGTCCCAGATGTTCTGCCTGAAATAGCAACCGCTGAAACTCCGTGAGAAACCAATGATTGCGCAACTGCCGGTCCTACTTCATTGGCCAACACCTGTTCGACAACATCAAAGATTTGAGGCGTTGTCACTCTAAAGCCACCGACAAATTCAGATTCAATTCCAGCAGCTTCAAGCGCTTTACCAATCTGGGGTCCGCCACCATGAACAATGACAGGAGTAACTCCTATGGAAATGGCGTCAGCGATTGCTTTGGCAAATGACCCATGCTCATCAGTCATCGCATGTCCCCCGAATTTGATCACGATCATGTCGAGTAGGCCGAATTCTCTTCAACGTAGTCATGCGACAAGTCATTGGTCATGACAGTCGCAAAAGCGCTACCCACGTTGAGGTTGACCTCGAGGCTGACCAAACGTTCGGCAAATGAGACAAGGTTCTTATCTTCAAAGGGTGCAGATTCCTTCGCCACGTGAACACCGTTTAGAATGACATCAATATTGAGAGGATCCATCTGAGCATCGGCTGTGCCAACTGCAGCTAAGACGCGACCCCAGTTCGGATCCGCCCCAAAGATTGCGCACTTCAACAAATTGTTGCGAGCACATGCACGAGCAACTTCAACGGCGTCACCTTCAGATGCAGCGCCTGTGACAGTAATTGCGACCGTCTTTGTTGATCCTTCTGCATCAGCAATCAGCTGGTCAGCTAATGCTCCACACACATCCATCAGTGCAGCTTCAAGTTCTGACTCTGAGAGCGCAACACCTGATGCACCACTTCCCATCAGCAGTACTGTGTCATTAGTTGAGGTGCATCCATCAGAATCAATACGGTTATAGGTTCTATCTGTCACGCGAGTGAAAATCTCTTGAGCATTCTTTGGTAGAACTGCATCCGTCATCACGATAGAGAGCATTGTGGCTAAGGCTGGTGCAAGCATTCCTGCACCCTTTGCAATTCCTGCAAATTCAGCGCCCTTGAGACTTGCTGTTGCAACCTTGGGAACGGTATCGGTAGTCATGATCGCTCGCGAAACATCATCTAATGAATCCGTTTTCATAGCTGCTGAAATAGTTTCTAGACCTGCAAAAATCTTCGGCATCGGCAGAAGCTCACCGATAAGCCCAGTGGAGCAGACCACGACTTCACCAGATGAAATACCTAGAAGCTCGCCAACTTTCTCGGCTGTGTGATGAGTATCGGCAAATCCTTGAGGACCAGTGCAAGCATTCGCCCCACCAGAGTTGAGCACGGCAGCACGCACAAGCTTTCCTTTAGTGACTTCACGTGACCAGATAACAGGTGCTGCGACAACTCTGTTTGATGTGTAAACAGCTGCTGCATCAAAAAGTGGACCCGAATTCTCAATCAGAGTCAGATCCAGAGCGCCGGTTGACTTCAGCCCTGCCGCTATAGCTGCACCACGAAAGCCTTTGGGTAAAGACTTCATACGCCAAGTCCATCAAAGTTAAGTCCTGCAGCCTCATCGAGACCACACATCAGATTCGCATTCTGGATTGCTTGCGCGGCCGCTCCCTTACCGAGGTTATCGATAGCGACAGAGATAACTAAACGCGATGTGTCTTGCAAAGTATGAAGAATAGAGAGCGTGGGCTTGCTCTGTTGAAATCTTCTTCGTCAACTTTGATGTAATGGTCGAAAGAATTCCGCGAGGCATCGGGGCAAGGATGGGTGTGAAAGAAATCTTCGCGTCGACTCCTGTTACTTTAGTCAGAGCCTGCTCTATCTCTGGAGTGTGCTGATGCACGCCCCCAAATTTATATGAGGTCAGAGATCCAGCTACTTCACTTGCAATCAGATTGATTTTTGCACTTCTTCCAGCACCTGTTGTACCGGAGGCTGCAACAACAACGACATCTGTCAGATCTGCAATCTCGGAAGCCGGTGCTGCGCCCAGCGCAATAGAGGTTGCATAGCAACCAGGGTTTGCAACCTTTGTGGACTTAGAAATCAGTGACTTGAAAGGTTCGATATCAGCTAAACCGTATGTCCACGAACCGGCATAATCTCCACCGTAGTAAGTGGCCCATGCATCAGCGCTCTCTAATCTGTAATCAGCGCCTAGATCGACAATCTTTGCTGTTGCTGGAAGTTGAGAAATGACTTTTGCAGATTCACCATGTGGAAGGGCGAGAAAGATGAGCTCACATGAAGCAAAGTCATTGGGCGCAAATGCGCTGAATTTCTTTCCAGCATAGCTCTGTAACTGTGGGTGAACTGATGTGATCTGCTCCCCCGCATTGGAGTGGGCTGTAATGGCGGTAACTTCGAAATGGGGGTGGCTTGCAAGCAGGCGAAGAAGTTCGCCCCCTGCATATCCACTAGCTCCTACAACACCGATTTTCATGGATGCAGGATAGCATATTTATGCAACAAGATGCATATTTATGCAGTACGCAGTACGGCTCCTGTTGCCTTCACGGCAGCCGCTACCGCTGCCTCACGCATCTCAGTGACCTCAGCCCCGGTCAAGGTTCGATCGGATGCTCGGAATGCAAGTGAGAATGCCAGTGAAATCTTGCCATCGCCTAACTTGTCATAGCGATCAAAGAGAGTGATGGATTCAAGGAGATCTCCTGCGCCAGCACGAAGGGCTGCCTCTACTTGAGCTGCTGTGACATCTGCTCCAACAATCAGTGCAACATCCTGAAGAGCTGCGGGCATAGTGCCGACCGTTGTTGGACGTACGAGCTCTGAATCAGGAAGAGCGCTTAGACCCACAGCAAAGGCCACAGAGCGCTCAGGTAGACCGTACTTAGCAACGATGCGTGGATGAAGTTCACCTGCATGGGCAACAGCTTTTCCATCGACAATAAGTTCAGCGCATCGTCCTGGATGCCATGGAGCGAAGTCAGAGCGCTTGACTGTCCATTGAAGATTACACAGTTGCAAAATATCTTGTGCGTAGGCAATTGCATCTTGCCATGTATAGGCGCGAGCTTTACCTTGCCAATCTTCATTTTCAACTTTGCCAACGAGCAAACCAGCAACGTGATACGCCTGAGGTGGAACGCTGGCAAAAATCTCATCGATTACCTTCTGTGCAGGCCTCTTAGATAAATCAGGGGAAATAAATGGAACAAGTTTTTGTGAGCTACGGAAAATCGAGCCCAATTCAAAGATTGCAAAATCTTTAGCTCCTCGGCTGATATTGCGCTGTGCCACTTCAATTAATCCCGGAACTAGATGCACGCGCATCAATGGGAATTCCTCCGACATTGGATTTGCAATGCGATAGGTGGCAGCACGTTCACCAACAAATCCCATCGAATCGATTGTCTCTTGATTGGTAAATGGGAATGTCTGCACTTCGGCTAAGCCACGGCCTGCAAGCATTGCAGCCACGGCACGACGTCGCTTCTGAGTCGGAGTTAGCGATGCATGCAGCGGACGAGGTGGAAGAACTGAAGGAATCTTGTCATAGCCAATCATGCGAGCTACTTCTTCTGTGAAATCGGCCGGAGTTAAAAGGTCTGAACGCCAGGCAGGCGGATCGACTTCAAAGGTCTTCTCATTCACATCGCATCCAATAGTGCGCAGAACTTCAGCAATCTTGGCAGGAGGTACTTCAACGCCAAGGATGCGAGAAACATAAGCAGGGTCAAGCTTTACGACGGGAGAGAAACGAGGCTCTCCATCAACAACAGTTGCCACATGCTGCGCAGAGCTATTTTCAATAAGAAGCTGAACAAAGCGCGCAGATGCATATTGAGCAAGAGATGGGTCAACACTTCGCTCCAAACGGCGTGATGCCTCAGAGGAAAGTTTATGGCGACGTGAATTCTTAGCCACGCAGACCGGATCAAAGCGAACTGCTTCGAGTGCAATCTCTGTTGTGGTCTCACTAATTTCAGATGATGCACCACCCATAGTTCCAGCCAGAGCTAGAGGTTGCGCATCGTCACAGACCATCAGGTCATCGGGATCAAGTTGGCGCACTTGACCATCGAGAGTAGTAAATGGCTGCGCCTTGCCTGCGCGCTTAATAGTTAGGCCACCTTTGATCTTTGACTTATCAAATGCGTGGAGTGGTTGGCCCAGCTCGAGCATCACGTAGTTGGTGACATCGACGACAAGTGAAATCGAGCGCATCCCCATCTTCTCAATACGTCGGCGCATCCATAGCGGTGTGGTTGCAGAGGGATCAAAGTTTGAGAGTGTCCGTAAGTAGAAGACAGATGCAGTCGACTTATCTGCAATCTTTGCACTGACCCCCTTACCGGTCTCTGCAAATGTTATTGTGCGCAAAGCATCAACAGGATCTGTGAACTTAAGGCCAAATGATCCTGCTACTTCTCTTGCGATTCCACGAATACTCAGGGCATAACCACGATCAGGGTTTACAGCAACATCAAAAATCACATCGTTAATCATCAGACCAACAATTGCATCTTCACCAATCTTCACGGTGCCTTGCGCAAAAGTCATGATGCCGGAGTGATCTTCCCCAAGGCCAAGTTCACGAGCAGAACAAATCATTCCATTCGATGTCTTGCCATATGTCTCACGTGCTCCGATTGCGAAGTTACCAGGCAGAACAGCACCAGGAAGCGCGGCAACAATCAGGTCGCCCACGACAAAGTTCGTAGCTCCGCAGATCACATAACGAGTTTCCTTCTCGCCGCAATCAAGGCCCACATACCGCACAGGCTTCTTAAAGTCAGTGAGCTCTTCAATGCTTAGAACCTTCGCAAAGACAAGAGGACCGGTGAGATCTGCACCCTGCTTGATGATCTCTTCCACTTCAAATCCAACACGGATAAGC
>JAPLBL010000072.1 GCA_026392765.1 Actinomycetota bacterium | reverse complement strand
GAGAATTCTGGCTCTGATGATTTAGCTTCCTTCTTCGCAGGCGTCTGTGCACCTGCTACAGAGATAACTTTCAAGCGATCTTTCAGTGTGCGAAATTCAAGTTGCTCAAAGAGTGAGGTCAGATCAGCTTCAGCAACACCGCTCCATGCAAGAGCATCAATGGTGAAATCCATCGGTGCATCATGGATGAGCTGGGTAAGTTCACGATTGCGCTTTACGTTATCGATATTGGCACGAAGTGATTCTCCAACTTTTCCGCCAACCTTCTCGGCTTGTGCAAGAAGCTCACCAAGTGAGCCATATTCAATAACCCACTTTGATGCAGTCTTTTCTCCAACACCTGGAATCGAAGGCAGGTTATCGCTGGGATCTCCTCGAAGGGCTGCGAAATCTGGATACTGCTCAGGTGACATTCCATATTTTTCTTGAACAGCTTCCGGTGTCATACGCGCCATCTCAGAGACGCCACGCTTGGGATAGAGAACTGTCGTCTGTTTCGTAACTAGCTGAAAGCTATCCCGATCGCCAGTACAGATGAGAACCTCTGCACCCTCTTTCTCAGCACGCTTTGTAATCGTTGCGATGATGTCATCTGCTTCAAAGCCTTCTATTTCGAATTGGCTGATTCCAAAACCTTTCACAAGCTCATGTAGAAAGGACATCTGTGAACGAAATTCATCGGGGGTCTTGGCGCGATTGGCCTTATATTCAGGAAAGATTTCAGTACGAAAGGTCTTGCGCGAGACGTCAAATGCCACCGCCACGTGAGTCGGTTTCTCATCCTTTAAGAGGGAGATCAGCATTGTTGCAAAGCCATAGATGGCATTGGTGTGCTGGCCTTGCGCAGTTGTGAAGTTCTCGGCAGGAAGTGCGAAGAATGCTCGATATGCCATGGAATGGCCATCGATAAGGAGCAGTCTCTTCGTAGCCATGGCGCTCATCATAGATATAAACTCTGCAACTATGACTGAACCTGATTACTTAGCAATCATCAAGGAACGCGGACAGGGCGCTCTCGATATCAAGATGGGTATCGAAATGCTCGAAGTCTCACCGCAGCGTTTGGTGGCGCGTATGCCTGTTGAGGGAAATACTCAACCCATTGGCCTTCTCCACGGTGGAGCTAACGTTGTTCTCGCTGAATCACTCGGTTCAATTGGCACTCAATTGCATGCAGGCCCTGATCGCAAAGTTGTGGGCGTTGATATCAACGCAACTCACCATAAATCAACATCGAGTGGATATGTGACAGCTGTTGCTACACCTGTCTCACTGGGTCGCACACTCTGCGTATATGAGATTGTAATAACAAACGAGGCAGGTCAGCGAACTTGTACAGCTCGCATAACCTGCCTCATTTTAAATAAGGATTAATCAGTAATTAATGAGCACCTGTTCCGAGGTATGCCTCGCGGACAGCTGGATCATTAAGTAAGTCAGAAGCTGCTGCTTCCTTTGTTACATTTCCAGTCTCCAGAATATAAGCACGGTCAGCACGCTGTAGAGCCTGCTGTGCATTCTGTTCAACCAGAAGAATTGTTACGCCCTGCTTATTGATCTCAGTGATGATGCGGAAGATATTTGCAATCATCTGGGGTGCAAGACCCATAGATGGCTCATCAAGGAGCAAGACCTTTGGGCGCGCCATGAGTGCGCGACCCATTGCAAGCATCTGCTGCTCGCCACCAGAGAGAGTTCCACCAGCTTGTGATGTGCGCTCTTTCAGACGTGGGAATAAGGTGTAGACGCGATCCAGATCTTCATTCATCTCAGATTTGCGATCCTTGCGATTGAATTTACCCATCTCAAGGTTTTCAAGAACAGTCATTCCAGGAAAGATTCCTCGACCTTCAGGAACCTGTGAGATGCCTAGATCGACGCGATGGTGTGCTGGAATCTTCTTGAGGCTAGTGCCATCAAATGTGATGTCACCACTTGATACTGGGCGAAGTCCAGAGATGGTCTTAAGAATTGTTGTCTTACCCGCTCCATTAGCACCGATAAGTGTGACGATCTCACCTTGGTTAACAACGACTGATACGCCTTTAATTGCTTCAATCTTGCCGTAGTGAACACGAAGATCTTTAATTTCAAGACGCATCTGCTGGCACTCCTAGGTAAGCCTCAATTACTCGAGGGTCGTTTTGTACTACTGATGGAAGATCATCTGCAATCTTTGAGCCGAAGTCCAAAACTGCAACACGGTCAGAGATTCCCATGATGAGCGACATATCGTGCTCAATGAGAAGGACTGTGTATCCCCTATCGCGAATCTTCTTGATTAGGTTTGCAAGTTCCACCTTTTCAGCAGGGTTAAAGCCTGCAGCTGGTTCATCAAGGAGTAACAACTCTGGCTCTGTTCCCAGTGCACGAGCAATCTCAAGACGACGCTGATCTCCATAGGGAAGATTCTTAGCAAGCTGATCTGAGCGATGATCAATTCCCATCAAAGCTAAGAGCTCATGTGCTCGAGCCTTGCTCTCTTTTTCCTCACGGCGATTTAGTGGTGTACCCAGTAAAGCGCGCACGAGACCAGTCTTCTTATGAACATCTGTTGCTGTAATAACATTTTCAAGAGCGGTCATATCTCCAAAGAGACGAACGTTCTGGAAAGTACGAGCAAGACCCGCTTTAGTCACTTGATGGCGCTTGAGTCCTGAAAGGTTCTGGCCTTTAAAGAGAATATCGCCAGAGGTCACAGGATAAACACCGGTCACAACGTTAAAGACTGTTGTCTTTCCAGCACCATTTGGACCAATGAGAGCACAGATTTCGCCCTTATTAACATGGAAGTTAACTTCATTAAGGGCTGTCACGCCACCAAATTTAATTGTGACATTTTTGAGTTCGAGAAGTTTCTCAGACATTAGCTTGACCTCTTCTCTGTAATCTTTTCACGTTTCTTGCGAGGCAAAAGTCCATCAGGGCGCAAATTCATCATGAGAATGAGGACCGCACCAAAGACCAATTGACGGGATTCAGAGATGAATCGGATTCGCTCTGGAAGGTATGCCAAAATTGCTGCGCCCATGATCACGCCCCAAATATTTCCAATTCCACCGAATACAACGCAGGCAAGAATTAAGATGGAGACATCGAACTTAAACATATCCGGTGAAATCACAGCGACCTTGGAAGCATAGAGAACTCCTGCTGCTCCACCGACTGCAGCACCGATCACGAATGACCAGAGCTTATAGACCAGAGTGTTCACACCCATGAGAGCTGCGACATCCTCGTCCTGACGGATTGCCTCCCATGCGCGACCTGGGCGTCGCACAGTAAATCGACGAACCATCCAGACCACCAGAAGAATCATGACTACAACCAACCAGAAATAGATCTGTGGGTGCATAAGATCGAATTTAAGACCAAAGATGCTTGGCGGATTTGGAATTCCAGGAATTCCATTAGGTCCACCAGTGACTGACATATTGATTGCAACCAGACGCACGATCTCACCGAAACCAAGAGTGATGATTGCTAGGTAGTCACCGCGGAGGCGAAGAGCAGGTAGACCAAGAATGACACCTGCGATCATCGCAAAGCCAATACCGAAAGGCATGATCTCCCAGGTATTCCAGCCATACAGGGTTGAGAGAATTCCTTGGGTGTATGCACCGATTGCAAAGAATGCAACGTAGCCAAGGTCAAGAAGACCGGACTTACCAACAACAATATTTAGACCCAGCGCCATGAGGATAAACATGCCCACTGGATAGACCAATACATTCTGGAAAGAGGTAATAGGAGTATTGAGAAAGCTTGTTGGTCCCCATGATGCGGCAAATGGCAGAAGGCCAACAAGAACGATCATCGAGAGTACAAAGATTGTGCGAACTGGTCGTGACCAGCCAGCCCAGATATCTGCACCCTTATCGCGAAGATTAAATCGAGTTAAGTTAGCCATCATGTCCTCGTCTGCTGTACGGCTTCACCGAAGAGGCCGTTTGGTTTGAATAGGAGTACGACTACAAGAACGGTAAAGACAGTTACTGCCTTCCACTGAGAACCAAGCATCGCTGATGCGAATTGCTCCAGCATTCCGAGCGCAATTCCGCCATAGAAAGCACCACGCAGGTTGCCGATTCCTCCGAGCACTGCAGCTGTAAATGCTGCAATACCCATATTGAAACCGACGTTAAAGATGGTGTTTTCATAGACTGTTGTATAGAGGAACGCTGCAGCTCCGGTTGTTAGACCACCGATACAGAATGTCAATGTGATTACTCGGTTGATATTGATTCCCATCAACTTTGAGTTCTCTTCAGACATCGATACTGCTCGGATCGATTTTCCAAGACGTGAGCGATTCACGAATTGGTCAAGGACTACGAAGATGATGATTGGCGCAATGATTGTCATCACGGTATCAATGCGGAAGTTTGCCCCATGGAATTCACCGAAGCTCCACTTATCCAGAAGTCGTGGGGTGGTCATAGGACGTGAAATTGTGATGATGCGCATTCCTTCGAGAAGGAAGATGGAGACACCGATTGCTGAAATCAGAGATGCAAGTCGGTTAGCACCGCGGGCGCGTAGGCGACGGTAGGCAACGAACTCAACGATGATGGCCAGAATTGCACATGCGAGCATGGATGCAAGCAGTGCAAAGGCCAGTGTGTAGACCAACTTAAAACCATGAAGCGATGGTGCACCGATGTCATATCCAAGGAAATGCACCTCAATGTAAAGGGTGGCAAATGTTCCAAACATAAAGACTTCAGAGTTTGCAAAGTTAATGAGTCTCAAAACTCCGTACACCATGGTGTACCCGAGCGAGACGAGCGCATAAATGAGACCAAGAGCGAGCCCTTGCAGCGCAAGGCTCCAGAACTGGCTCGTGACTACTGAAAAATTCATATCAACCGATCTGTTTCAAGCGATGAATGTTATGAAGTGTGGCCACTTCCCAGTTTTACCTGGGAAGTGGCCACACCTTTACTACATATGTACTGCGTTACTACTGAAAGCAGAGCTTATTAAGCAACTGAGTCGTAGTAAATTACGCCATCTTTAACGAGGTATCCACCAACTGGAGCTCCACCGATGATGTCACCATAACGGTTGAACTTGATGACGTCTCCGCCAACACCCTTGAATGAACCTGAGTTAACACAGAGCTGGATAGCTGGACGTGTCAACTTGCCTTCGGTGATGCA
>JAPLBL010000042.1 GCA_026392765.1 Actinomycetota bacterium | reverse complement strand
GGCATCTTCACATCAAGGATTGCTAAATCTGGTCTATGTTCTGTAGCAAGTGCGATTGCCTCTTCACCATTGGTCGCTTGCGCGATGACTTCATATCCGGCCTCTTGCAACATCTCAACAAGGTCCATGCGAATGAGCGCTTCATCCTCGGCAACGAGAATTCGCACAGGTGCGCTCTGCGTGGATTCTTTACTCATGTGCCTCGAGTCGGATTCGAACCGACACTATGCAGTGTTTGAGACTGCCCTCTCTACCGTTGGAGTACCGAGGCGTACTCCCCTATCGTATTAGAAGAGAGGAGTTAGGCGAAACGAAAGAGCTTGTGGATTAGCGGTATGCAGCAACGACGCCATTAACGGCATCGCCAACCTTGTGCACGCGCATCGCATTGGTCGACCCTGGAATTCCAGGAGGTGAGCCAGCAACGATCATGACGAGTTCACCAATCTCTGCGCGCTTGCCTTCAATCAGCATCTTGTCAGCCTGCAACACCATCTCATCGGTGTGCTTGACCATAGGAGTAATCAGCGGCTCGACTCCCCATGAGAGAGCTAAGCGGTTATAGGTGCCCTCTTCAGGAGTGATTGCAAGAATTGGAATAGGAGAGCGCAGACGAGAAATACGTCGAGCTGAATCACCAGATTGCGTAAAGGTAACTAGGTACTGAGCGCCCACGATAAGACCCACTTCAGCTGCTGCCTTCGTGATTGCTCCACCTTTAGTACGTGGATTAGTCATCAATGGACGAATACGATCAAGGCCAAGTTCTTCAGTGCGCTCAATGATGCGAGCCATTGTTTCTACAGCCTGAATAGCAAACTCTCCGACTGATGTCTCACCTGAGAGCATGAGTGCGTCAGCACCATCAAGAACAGCGTTGGCGCAATCTGTTGCCTCAGCGCGCGTAGGTGATGAATTGGTAATCATCGAATCAAGCATCTGTGTTGCAACGATGACTGGCTTTGCAGCATCGCGAGAGAGTTCAATACAGCGCTTTTGAACCATAGGAACATCTTCAATAGGTAGCTCAACACCGAGGTCGCCACGAGCAACCATGATGCCATCAAAGGCTGCAACGATCTCAACAAGGTTTTCAACAGCCTGAGGCTTCTCAATCTTTGCAATGACGGGAATGCGAATTCCCACTTCATCCATGATCGAATGAACATCTTTGACATCTGCAGCATTTCGAACAAATGAGAGTGCAATGAAATCAGCGCCTGCTCGCAGCCCCCAACGAAGATCATCTTCATCTTTTTTAGACATCGCAGGAACTGAGACTGCAACACCTGGAAGGTTAATTCCCTTGTTATTGCTTACTGCTCCTGGCTGGATGCATTTGGTAATAACATCGTTGCCCTTGACCTCAATAACTTCAACAGTAACTTTTCCATCATCAATCAGGATGCGATCTCCGGCTTTGCAATCTCCTGGTAGGCCTTTATAAGTGGTGCCAACGCGCTCTCTCGTTCCAGAGATTTCATCGGTAGTAATGGTGAAAATATCGCCACGAGATAGATCGTGAGGACCATTTTCAAAGCGGCCAAGGCGAATCTTTGGCCCTTGAAGATCAACAAGGATTGCAACTGCTTTACCCGCAGCTTTGGCAGCAGATCGCACGGCATCGAGGCGTGCTTGATGTTCTTCATATCCACCATGGGAAAGATTCAGGCGCGCCATATTCATACCCGCTGCAATGAGCTCCTTGACCTTCTCTGAAGATTCAACAGCTGGACCCATAGTGCAAACAATTTTGGCGCGACGCATGGCATTACCTTATCTCTCGTTGATGTGTACTTACGAGTTTGAAACCGATGTATCTCACACCATGAGCGAACGAGTTGTTGGCTCGATCGGTGAATGTAGTTGCGTCTCCCCTGATAAATATCTATCCACAGCAGCTGCCGCAGAACGACCTTCAGCGATTGCCCAGACAATCAGAGATTGACCGCGACCAACATCGCCTGCCACGAAGATTCCCTCTTCAGTGCTCTGGAAGTTCTCATCGCGTTTGATATTGCCGCGATCATCAAGTTCGACCTCAAGTTGCTCAATAAGCGCTGACTTCTCAGGACCTGTAAAGCCCATCGCAAGAAAGACGAAATCGGCTGGAAGTTCTTTCTCAGTTCCTGGAATTGGCTCGAACTTTCCATTCTCAAACTTAGTTTCCACGATCTTGAGCGCTTTGAGATTTCCTTTGCCATCGCCTATAAATTCTTGCGTGCTGACAGAGAACATGCGGTTATCGAGCTCTTCATGTGCACTCGAGACGCGATAAATCATTGGATAGGTTGGCCATGGCTGAGATGTTGGGCGCTCATCCGTTGGACGAGGCATAATCTCAAGTTGAGTAACACTTGCAGCACCTTGGCGCACCGATGTTCCAAGGCAATCTGCACCAGTATCTCCACCACCAAGAATAATGACGTGCTTGCCTGCAACATTAATTCCGGGAACTTCTACCTCACCGAGAGCCTGCTTATTGCCCCATGGCAAAAATTCCATCGCTTGGTAGACGCCAATATTCTCGCGACCAGGAATCGGTAGTTCGCGCCATTGCGTGGCACCAATTGCTAGAACGACAGCATCGTATTTTGATCGAAGATCAGAGCCAGTGAGTTCAACGCCAACATTAACGCCTGGACGAAAACGCGTTCCTTCTTGCTCCATCTGGGCAAGGCGGCGATCAACGATGTGCTTCTCCATCTTAAATTCAGGAATTCCGTAGCGAAGAAGTCCACCAATCTTTTCAGCGCGCTCATAGACAGCAACTGTGTGTCCGGCACGAGTGAGCTGTTGCGCAGCAGCAAGTCCTGCTGGACCTGAACCAATCACTGCAACCGTCTTGCCAGATAAACGATCTGGAGCAAGTGGCTTCACATTATTAGCATCAAATGCCTCTTCAATAGTGCGAAGTTCAATCTGTTTAATGGTGACTGCATCACGGTTAATTCCCACAACACACGCTGTCTCACATGGAGCAGGACAGAGGCGCCCTGTGAACTCAGGGAAGTTATTGGTCGCATGGAGGCGATCGATTGCTTCCTCTTTATCTCCACGGAATATGAGGTCATTCCACTCTGGAATCAAGTTGCCGAGTGGGCATCCGTTATGACAGAAAGGAATTCCACAATCCATGCAACGACCCGCTTGCTTCTGCAGGTGTTCAAAAGATTGTGGTTCATAGACTTCGCGCCAATCTTGGATGCGCACATCAACGGGACGTCGCTGAGGAGTCTCGCGAGGAGTTGTCATAAATCCTTTTGGATCAGCCATTTGCTGCTACCTCCATAATGTATTCATCCACGAGCAAACCTTCTCTGGTTGCTCGCTCAATTGCACCTAAGACCTTCGCGTAATCACGCGGCATAATGAGTGAGAATCGAGAAATCTCATTATCCCAATCTGCAAGAAGTGCTGCGGCAACTTCTGAACCTGTCTCGACATGGAAGGAAGAGACAATAGACCTGAGATTCTCACGTTGATCTGCGGGAACGGCGAGAATATCCACCATCTCAGCATTCACAACAGCGGTATTGAGATCGAGGACAAAGGCGCGACCACCTGACATACCTGCTGCAATATTGCGACCAGTTGGTCCGAGGATGACAACGGTTCCACCTGTCATATATTCAAGTGCATGATCGCCAACGCCTTCAACGACTGCAATAGCACCTGAGTTACGAACACAGAAGCGCTCACCTGCAAGACCTCGAATAAAGATATCTCCTGATGTTGCGCCATAACCAATAACGTTACCGGCAATCACATTGAGCTCTGACTTAAAGCTTGCCTTTTCATCTGGACGCACAACTACACGCCCACCAGAGATTCCCTTGCCAACATAATCATTTGCATCACCGTAGAGTCGAAGAGATACACCTTGCGGAATAAATGCACCGAGTGATTGACCTGCAGAGCCATGGAGAGTCACATCGATAGTTCCGACTGGAAGACCTGGTGAACCATAGCGACGAGTAACTTCTGCGCCCAACATTGTTCCGACTGTGCGGTTGACGTTGCGAATAGGAAGATCGATACGAACAGGTTCTTGCTTTTCTAGTGCAGCCTTAGAAAGTTCAATCAATCTATTATCGAGTGCTGCAGCAAGTCCATGATCCTGCTGTGTGGTGTTGTGCAATGGTGAATCAACATCTGGGCGCACAAGAAGTGGTGAAAGATCTAAACCGCTCGCCTTCCAGTGATTGACTGCATCGCGAGTATCGAGATACTCCACATGGCCAATTGCTTCAAGAAGTGTGCGGAATCCAAGCGATGCCAAGATTTCACGGACTTCCTCTGCGATGTACTCAAAGAATGTCTCAACGAATTCAGGCTTTCCAGTGAACTTCTTACGTAGTTCTGGATTCTGTGTTGCCACGCCCACAGGACATGTATCCAAGTGGCAGACGCGCATCATGATGCAGCCTGAGACAACCAGTGGCGCAGTTGCAAATCCATATTCTTCAGCACCGAGAAGGGCAGCAATAACAACATCGCGACCAGTCTTGAGCTGACCATCTGCTTGAACAACGATGCGATCACGCAAGTTATTCAGAAGAAGTGTCTGTTGAGTCTCCGCAAGGCCAAGCTCCCATGGGGCGCCAGCATGCTTGAGTGATGTTAAAGGTGATGCACCAGTTCCACCATCGTGGCCGGAAATAAGAACAACATCGGCATGTGCCTTAGAGACACCAGCAGCAACAGTTCCAACTCCGACTTCTGCAACAAGCTTGACGTGGACTCGCGCATCCTTATTTGCATTCTTTAAATCGTGGATGAGCTGTGCAAGATCTTCAATTGAGTAAATATCGTGGTGAGGTGGTGGTGAGATCAGACCAACGCCAGGTGTGGAGTAGCGCGCCTTCGCAATCCATGGATAGACCTTGAAGCCAGGAAGCTGTCCGCCTTCACCAGGCTTGGCACCTTGGGCCACCTTGATCTGAATATCTGTTGCATTAATAAGGTAATTACTTGTTACGCCAAAGCGACCTGATGCAACTTGTTTGATAGCGCTCTTCTTTGAATCACCATTTGCCATCGGGAGATAACGAGATTCATCTTCTCCACCTTCACCGGTATTGGACTTTGCACCAAGTCGGTTCATTGCGATCGCAAGAGTTTCATGTACTTCTTGAGAGACAGAGCCGTAGGACATCGCACCTGTTGAGAACCGCTTCACAATCTCTGAAATTGGCTCTACTTCATCAATGGAGATGGCAGGGCGTTCGCCCTCCTTAAATTGGAAGAGTCCGCGCAGAGTCATCAAATCCTTGCTCTGATCATTGACCTTATCTGTGTAACGCTTAAAGATGTCATAACGCTTATTGCGCGTTGAGTGCTGAAGTGCAAAGACTGTCTCAGGGTTGAAAAGGTGTGGTTCTCCATCACGGCGCCACTGGTATTCGCCACCGACAGCTAGTCGCTTAGCACCTGGAATCTCTCCCCCAACAGGATATGCAAAATGGTGGCGCTTAATGGTCTCGTCTGCAATGACATCAAGATCAACGCCGCCAAGACGTGATGTTGTTCCAACAAAGAACTCATCGACAACATCTTGAGCAATACCGATTGCTTCAAATACTTGGGCTCCCGTATAAGAAGCAATTGTTGAGATGCCCATCTTCGACATCACCTTGAGAACTCCCTTGCCGAGAGCCTTAATGACGTTACGAACAGCCTTCTCTGGAGCAATTCCCGTAATGACACCCTGATTAACGAGATCTTCTGCAGTTTCCATCACGAGGTATGGATTTACTGCTGCTGCTCCATAACCAATAAGAAGAGCAACATGGTGCACTTCGCGAACATCGCCTGCTTCAACAACAAGACCGACCTTTGTTCGAGTCTTCTCGCGAATAAGGTGGTGGTGAACAGCTGCTGTGAGTAGCAGTGATGGGATAGGACAATCTTCTGCATCGCCATCGCGGTCAGAGAGAACAATAATGTGTGCACCCTTAGCAATTGCTTCAGAGACCTCACGCTTGATCTCCTCAAGGCGAGCACGCAACGTATTTCCATCGCCGGTTACCGGGAAGAGTCCACGAACGACATATGCCTCAAGTTCTGGATAATCATCATCGGCATTGACGTGAATAATCTTTGCAAGTTCATCGTTATCGATGACAGGAAAAGCCAGTGATATCTGCTTACAGGATTCAGGGCCTGGATCGAGCAAGTTGTGCTCTGGTCCGAGTGATCCACCGAGACTTGTGACAAGCTCCTCACGAATTGCATCCAGTGGCGGATTAGTTACTTGCGCAAAGAGTTGTGAGAAGTAATCAAAGAGTAGGCGCGGTTTTCCAGAGAGAGCTGCGATAGGAGTATCAGTTCCCATGGAACCGAGTGCTTCTCCCCCACCTTTTGCCATAGGAGTCACAATGATTTTGATTTCTTCTTCTGTGTAACCAAAAGCCTTTTGACGACGGATAACAGATTTATGTGGATAGACGATGTGTTCACGTGATGGAAGATCAGAGAGCTTGATCATTCCATCCTTAAGCCATGTGCCATAAGGAGCAGCATCAGCTAGCGAATCCTTGATTTCATCATCTTCAATGATGCGTCCTGCTTCAATATCTACTAAGAACATCTTTCCTGGTTGAAGTCTTCCTTTTCGAACAATCTTCTCTGCAGGAAAATCAAGTACTCCCACCTCGGATGCAAGAACGACGAGGCCATCATCTGTCACCCAAAAACGTGAAGGGCGAAGTCCATTGCGATCTAGAACAGCACCAACCTGATGTCCATCTGTAAATGTCACACAGGCAGGACCATCCCAAGGCTCCATCAACGATGCGTGGAATGCATAAAAGTCACGACGCTTCTGTGACATCGTCGCATGGTTCTCCCATGCTTCAGGAATCATCATCAATACTGCGTGTGGCAATGAGCGTCCACCAAGATAGAGAAGTTCAAGTACTTCATCAAAGGATGCTGAGTCAGAGCCAGACATTTCAACAATTGGGAAGAGGCGCTTTAAATCTCCACCGATGAGATCACTTTCAAGAAGTGATTCACGAGCACGCATCCAGTTGCGGTTTCCCTTTACTGTGTTGATTTCACCGTTGTGTGCGATGAAGCGATATGGGTGGGCAAGTGGCCATGAAGGGAATGTATTTGTTGAAAAACGTGAGTGCACGAGTGCAAGTGGAGAGACAACGCGCTCATCACTGAGATCTGGGAAGAATTCCTCCAACTGACCTGTTGTAAGCATTCCCTTATAGACAATTGTCTGTGAAGAAAGTGATGGGAAGTAGAGATCGAGTGAGTGCTCTGCGCGCTTACGCAGTGCAAAGGCAAGACGATCGAGAGCAATTCCAGATTCATTCTTAACGCCCGCTACGAAGAGCTGCTTGAACTGCGGCATGACAGAGAGTGCAGTCTTACCAAGGGAAGTTGAGTTCACTGGAAGATCGCGCCATCCAAGAACTGTGAGACCTTCTTCTTTAGCAAGCTTTTCAATCTCTGCGGTGACAGTGACACCTTGTGCAATAAATGCAATGCCAGTTGCATAAGAGCCTTCTGCGGGTAAATCAAAGGTAGTTTCTGCGCGGTAGAAAGCATCAGGAACGCGAATAAGAATTCCAGCACCATCTCCTGAATCAGGTTCAGCACCTGATGCACCGCGATGCTCCAGATTACGAAGAGCTGTAAGTGCCTTCTCTACAATTTCATGTGTTGCAATTTTGTTAAGGGTAGCCACCATCGCGACGCCGCATGCGTCATGTTCATGTGCAGGATCGTAGAGACCCTGCGCTGCGGGATAGTTCGATGAGAGTGCCATAACCCGTTGTCCTTTTTCTTAATTCTTGATTTTGCAATTAAGGGGACAACCTTGGCCCGGTGTAGCTAGTGAAACGATAAGTCAGTGTCGAAAGGGTAGCAAGGGGGTGCTTTAGATGCCACTTATATGCAAGAGCTGACCAATTCCAGCGGTGATTGCCATGCCCAGGCAGCCGCCTGCGATAACGCGCAAGGTAGGGATTAAGAGCTTTGAGCCAGCAGTTTTGGCGCTAATCATTCCCGTGAAGACAAGGCCCACAACGGTAAAGGCGACGATGCTCCACGCCGCTTTCCCAGCAGAGGGAGCAAATGCTCCAATAAAAGGTATGAGGCCACCTGCTGTGAAGGCACAGGCAGATGCAATCGCTGCTTGCACAGGACGCGCCTTGGTATGCGGGTGCTGGCCGAGTTCATCACGCAGATGAGCTTCAAGTGGATCCTTGGCATGCATAGTTGTTGCAACTTGTGTTGCTAATTCTCGTGTCAATCCACGGTGAATGTAAATCTCAATGAGCTCTTCCAGTTCACCATCTGGATCGATTGCAAGGTGTTCAATTTCAAGGAGTCGATCAGATTCTTCAATATCATTTTGTGAACGAACTGAAACATATTCTCCGACTGCCATCGACATCGCGCCAGCTGCAATTCCTGCAGCACCTGCTGTAATCAAGAATCCATGATCACCTGACTTTGCGGCCGCAACACCAATCATCAAGCTTGCTGTGGAGACAAGGCCATCGTTTGCACCAAGGACTGCAGCGCGCAGCCAACCAGCACGGTGTGTGCGGTGATGCTGATTGCGACGATAGACATCTTCCAGAGCCATATTTATAGCCTACCGCTTTGAGCGAGAATATCGACTTAAGGCGAGCACACCTGCTGCAACAAGTGCGAGAGATACATACTGATTGAGACGCAAAGCACCAAATGTGTGGGCCTGGTCGATTCGCAGTCCCTCAATAAAGAACCGGCCTGCGCTATAGCCTGCAACATAGAGAGAGAAAATCGCTCCCCCGGATAACTTTGGCGTCATATAAATCAAGATCAGTGCGATGACGATGCACCAGATTGATTCATAAAGAAATGTGGGATGAAATGTTTCAAACTCTTCATAACCAACGGGCCTTAACCCAACTGGAATGGAGAGCGCCCATGGAGCATCGAGTGGTTTTCCGAAGAGTTCGCCATTAAACCAATTTCCCCAGCGCCCAATCGCTTGAGCAAGTGCAAGCCCTGGAACTAGCGCTCCGGCAAAGTGAGAAAAATGCGGAAGTGATCTACTGGCGCCAATCCTCTTATAAGAAAAGTATGCACCGAAGGTACCTAAGGCTATCGCGCCCCAAATACCTAAGCCGCCCTTCCAAATCTTGAAGATATCGATAGCATCTGCACCGCTACCGAAATACTGTTCCGGTGATGTGAGCACGTGATAGATACGCCCACCGATAACTCCAGCAGGAACTGCAACTATTGCAACATCTGCAACCACACCATCGACTCCATCGTGTGCACGGGTGAATCGACGATTGCCTAACCAGATCGCTAAAGCAACTCCAGCAATAATGCAGAGCGCATAGAAATGGATAGTCAGCGGTCCAATTTCAACTGCCGAGGTTGTCGGAGTTGGAATTGAAAGAAGCATCGTTATCCGCGCTCTACGGCTGCTTTGAACTTATCGGCGTTGAAGTATTCATTCTGGCGATTGATCTCTTTGCCATTGATGAAGACAGTAGGAGTTGAGTTCACATTTGCCTTAGCGCCTGCAGCTGCTGCATTAGAGACCCAGCCCTGGTAATCCATGTTATTAACACATGAAGTAAAGGACTTAGAGGTAATCCCAGCTGCCTGACCGAGAATTCCTAAGACATCGTTGGACCAGACACCTGTGTTTTCCGCAGGTTGGTTTGCATAGAGAGCGCGGTGATAACCAAGGAACTTTCCTTCATCAGCAGAACATGCTGCTGCATTTGCTGCGTTAACTGACTCAGGTCCTAAGAATGAGAGCGTGTGATACACAACTGTCGCCTTCTTGGCAGTAATCAAAGATTCGATGTAATCACCCTGGAGCTTTTCGAATTGAGCACAAACTGGGCATTGGAAATCTTCATAGATTTCGATGAGAGGAACACCCTTGAGCTCATCATTAAAGACGATTCCATATCCGCGATCTGCAGAGACACTTGCTGGAACCTTTGCAGATGTATTTGTCTGCTTCGAGAGAAGGGTTGGTACCAACATGATGAGAAGAACACCTACAACCACCGCAATGACAATATTGCGCGTGAAGTTATCTTTTCCTGGTTGTGCTTTAGCCATTATTGCCTTCTCCTTGTTCGGGTGCAGATTTCGGTTTCTTATCGAGTCCAATTTTAGTATGTGGGAAGAGAGTTAGATATATCGCTAGCAATGTCAGACCTGTGTCGCGCAGAAGCGGAGTTACGTAATCTGCCTCACCAGGGGCCACCTGTCCCCCACCGCCGAAGCAGCCACAATCGATTGAGAGCCCACGAGCCCAGGCCTGTGAAATTCCAATCATGAAGGCAAACATAAGTAATCCACTTAAGAATGCAGCGATGCGGGTAGATGCACCCAAGACAAGCAGGATTCCAATTGCTAATTCAAAGAATGGAAGGAAGATACCCATGAAATTTGCTAGCGGTATCGGTAGAAGCTCATAGGCTCGAACTGCCATTTGAGATTTATCTAGCTCATCAAACTTTAGGTATCCAGCAACAATGAGAGTTCCGCCAAGAATAAGACGAGCCACAAGGCCAACCCACGGTAGATATTTTCTCATCGTCCTTCACGTACTCCTAGCGCTAATTGAGATGCGAGTTCTTTAACCGCTGTTAAGCCTGTTGCTTCATCCGGAGCATCAAGTATGGCTTTGATAAATGCAGAGCCCACAATAACGCCATCGGCATAGCCGGCAACACCTTTTGCTTGTTCCCGCGTTGATACGCCAAGGCCCACAGCAATGGGTAGTTTCGTTGTTGTGCGAATGCGTGCAACAAGATCAGGGGCACCGGATGAGACTGAGGTACGAGTGCCTGTAACACCCATCAAGCTTGCAGCATAGACAAATCCACTACATCGCGAAGTTACCTGCGGAAGTCTGGAATCGGTAGTACTCGGTGCAACAACATAGATGGGATTGATTCCTATCTTCTCCACTGCCTCTTTCCACGATGCAGATTCTTCAATGGTCAGGTCCGGAGTAATGACCCCCGATCCCCCATTATCTGAAATCGACTGTGCGAATTTCTCAACTCCATACTTTTCAATGGGGTTCCAATACGTCATCACAACGGCTGCAACACCAGCATCCGTAGCTACTTTGAGCGCTTCAAAAACTTCCTTCGCCCCAGTTCCCTGTGCAAGTGATTGATCTGCAGCCGCTTGAATCGTCGGTCCATCCATCACAGGATCGCTATAAGGAAAACCGATTTCAATCGCATCAACACCACCATCGACAAATGCTTGAATGACCTTCTTGCACCCTTCGATGCTGGGAAATCCTGCTGGGATATAGGCAATCAGCGCCGCGCGATTTTCAGCACGAGTCTTTACAAAGAGATCATCCAGCGGAGTTGTCATTTAGAGGGGAATTCCAAAGTACTGCGCTGCAGTCTGCACATCTTTATCTCCACGACCTGAAAGGTTGATGAGGATAATGGCATCTTTACCTAATTCATTTCCCACTTGCATAGCTCCTGCCAATGCGTGGGCTGTTTCAATCGCAGGGATAATTCCTTCTGTCTTTGAAAGCAAAGCAAATGCATGCATCGCTTGAGCATCGGTGATTCCACGATATTCAGCGCGGCCAATGTCGTGCAGATACGCATGCTCAGGTCCAACACCTGGGTAATCAAGTCCTGCTGAGATTGAGTGCGACTCGATTGTCTGACCATTGGCATCTTGAAGCACATAGGTGCGATTGCCATGAAGAACTCCTGGTGATCCACCTGAAATAGAGGCAGCATGGCGACCGGTTTCAACGCCATCTCCTGCTGCTTCAAGTCCAATTAAGCGCACAGATGGATCTGAGATAAATCGATGAAAAATTCCAATTGCATTTGAGCCACCACCAACGCAGGCAAGCACAGCATCAGGAAGTCGACCTGTCAGAGCCAACACTTGTTCGCGAGATTCTTCACCAATAATTTTATGGAAATCACGGACCATAGATGGGAATGGATGAGGTCCTGCAACAGTGCCCAGTAAGTAATGTGTTGTCTCCACATTGGTAACCCAGTCACGCATCGCTTCATTAATTGCATCTTTGAGTGTGCGAGAGCCTGACATCACGGGAACAACTTCTGCGCCCAATAACTTCATACGAGCAACGTTGAGTGATTGGCGCTTTGTATCTTCCTCGCCCATATAGACAACACACTCAAGACCCATCAGCGCTGCAGCCGTTGCAGAGGCTACGCCATGCTGACCTGCACCAGTTTCAGCGATGATGCGCTTCTTACCCATTCGCTTGGTCAGAAGTGCCTGACCTAAAACATTGTTAATCTTATGACTGCCAGTGTGGTTGAGATCTTCGCGCTTGAGAAGAATGCGCGCTCCGCCAGCATGTTCGGCAAATCGCTTTGCCTCAGTGATGATGCTTGGACGTCCGGTATAGGTACGATGAAGTTCAGCTAACTCTGCGAGAAATGTCGGATCTGTCTGTGCCTTGATGCGGATCGCATCGAGCTCTTCGAGCGCGCCAATCAACGCTTCAGGAACGAAGCGACCTCCATAGGGGCCAAAGTGCCCTGCAAGATCATCGACAGTAGTCATGGTGAAAGACTACCTGCGACCTAGGAGTTCCTGCATGGCAGAAATCGGGTCACCAGATTTCACAAGAGATTCTCCGACCAAGATTGCTGTGGCCCCAGCCTTCTGAGCGAATTCCACATCTGAGCGAGTGGCAATACCTGACTCAGCGACCCGAATCACATCCGATGGAATGCGAGGAATGAGGTCTTCAAAAGCTGCGCTATCAACATCGAGAGTTTTCAGGTTTCGAGAATTAACTCCAATGATGCGCGGTTCAATATCCATTGCACTTTCAAGCTCTTGCGCTGTGTGGACTTCGATAAGGGATGCCATCCCAAGTTCAGTTGCAAGGTCGTAGAAATCTCTCAGCTGACTCTTTGAAAGTGCTGCAACAATAAGCAAAACCATATCTGCGCCATGTGCGCGGGCTTCTAAGAATTGATATTCATCCACCATAAAATCTTTGCGAAGAACTGGAATTGAAACTCTCTTGCGCACCGCATCAAGATCTTCAAGAGAACCACCGAAGCGACGACGCTCAGTTAACACACTGACCGCAGCAGCTCCTGCCTCTTGATATTGCTCGGCCAAAGCTGCTGGATCTGTGATGGAAGCAAGTACGCCTTTGCTCGGTGAAGAGCGCTTAACTTCTGCAATCACATTCATCTCATCTCGCGATAAGAATTCATGTGCATCAAGTGCTGGAGCTGTCTGCTCCATACGTTGGTGAATCTGCACCAAGGGAAGTCGCCTAGCTGCTAAATCTTCGCGAACACCTTCGATGATGGAATCTAAGACGCTCATGACTGATCCTCTGTCGGATCAATTCCCTTATCCATCGAGTTCCATTGAGTTAATTTGCGCGGCGCTCTGTCATAGCGAGGCGAGAGGCGGATTCGACGACTGATGGCAATTGCTAAGACAGCAACGATGATGAGTGAAATGCCGACCTTCATTATTAGCCCCGCTTCAATTCATTTGCGGCAGTGATAGCACCAAGTACTGCAGCTGCCTTATTGAGAGTCTCATCATTTTCAGATGCTGGATCAGAATCAGCAACAACACCAGCGCCGGCTTGAACATGGGCGATACCTTTATGCAGAAGCGCTGTGCGAATTGCGATGCAGGTATCAATATTTCCTGTGAAGTCGAAGTATCCGATTGCACCACCATAGAGACCACGTCTAGTTGGTTCCAGAGTTTCGATAATTTCCATCGCACGTGGTTTTGGAGCACCGGAAAGTGTTCCTGCTGGAAAGACTGAGAAGAGTGCATCAATCGGAGTTGAGTTCTTTCCAAGCTTTCCAATAACAGTTGAGACAATATGCATCACGTGCGAGTAGCGCTCAATGTGCATAAAGTCGATGACTTCAACGCTGCCCGGTGCACATACTCGACCTAAATCATTGCGCCCAAGATCTACCAACATCAGATGCTCTGCACGCTCTTTCGGATCGGCAAGGAGTTCTTCACCTAGTCGAATATCTTCTTCGATAGATGCTGAGCGGCGGCGGGTACCGGCAATCGGATGCACCATCACTTCAGTTCCCGTTACCTTCACAAGAGCCTCAGGACTTGAGCCCACAACTTCGATTCCATCTTCAAATCTGAAGAGATACATATATGGACTTGGATTATTTAAGCGCAGCATGCGATAGACATCGAGTGCATCGGCAGAACATGGCATAGAAAAACGTTGCGAAAGCACAATCTGGAAAGCCTCACCCGCACGAATCTCTTCCTTCGCAATCTCAATCTTTGACTTGAATTCTTCCTCAGTCATATTGCGATCAAATTGTGGAGATTTCTTTGCTGGAATCTGCGAGACATCTCCAGCTAGTGGAACGAGAAGCTCAGCCTGCATACGATCAAGGCGAGAGACTGCATCTGCATAGGACTCATCGATGCGCTCATCTGAGCCATCCCAGTTGATGGCGTTGGCAATCAAGGTGATAGTTCCCTCGCTGTGATCCATCACCGCTAAATCACTTGTCAACATGAAAGCTATTTCAGGTAGATCAATATCTTTTGTAGCGAGGTTTGAAATCTTTTCTAATCTGCGCACAGAGTCATAACCCATGTAGCCAACGAGCCCACCAGTCAGAGTAGGAAGATCTTCAATCTTGGGAGACTTCAAATGTGCGACAGTCTTACGTAGCGCCTCAAGCGGATTCATTCCTTGAGGAACACCAGCAGGAGGTTTACCAAGCCACACAGCAACGCCATCTTTCTCAGTCAGGGTTGTTTGGCTATGTGCACCAATAAATGAATATCGCGACCAGACTCCCCCATGCTCAGCGGATTCAAGCAGGAATGTGCCAGGTAGGTTCTTTGCTAACTTCTTATAGATATTTAGTGGGGTTTCGCCATCACCCAAAAGTTTGCGATAGACAGGGATAACGTTGTTGCTCTTGGCATACTCACGAAATTCTTCAAGCTTCATCGCGTCATCTCGATATTTCTATGAAAACAGGAGCGATCGCCTGTGTGACAGGCAGCGCCGGTCTGTTCAACTTTAAACAGAAGTGCATCACCATCACAATCGAGTGCAATGGAGTGCACCAACTGAGTGTTGCCCGATGTTGCACCCTTCTCCCACAGTTCATTGCGAGAGCGCGACCAATATGTGGCTCGTCCTGTAGCAAGAGTTGCAGCCATTGACTGCGAGTTCACATAGGCAAGCATCAGGACTTCACCTGAGTGAACATCCTGGGCGATTGCTGGAATCAGAGCTGTCGGATCTTTGAGAAGCGCAGATATCTCTGGGCTAAGGGCTTCGCTCATGTGCTTATTCTGCCTTAGACCGTATGCGCATTGCGCACCGAATAATTGTGACCAGAGAGGTACTTCTTCACATCACCAATACGATGAATTCCAAAGTGAAAGACGCTCGCGGCCAAGAGCGCATCGGCTCCAGCGTCTAGAGCTGATGCGAAATCCTCCAGTGTTCCAGCCCCACCACTAGCAATGAGTGGAACCTTAGAGACAGCACGAACAGCAATAATCATTCCAATGTCATAACCTGCACGAGTTCCATCTGCATCCATAGAGTTGAGCAGAATCTCACCCACACCCAGTGCGCATGCCTTTTCAACCCATGCCAATGCATCAACACCTACAGATTCGCGCCCACCGTGAGTTGTTACTTCAAATCCAGAGTCAGTACGCGCGCGCCGTGCATCAACAGAGAGCACTAATACTTGTGAACCAAATCGATCTGCAATTTCAGCAATGAGTTCTGGTCGGGCAAGGGCCGCGGTGTTGATAGAGACTTTATCTGCACCTGCTCGCAGCAATCGGTCAACATCTTCAACTGTTCGGATTCCCCCGCCAACAGTGAGAGGGATAAATACTTGCTCTGCAGTCTTTCGAACAACATCTAACGTTGTCTCACGCCCTGCAACACTTGCTGAGATATCAAGGAAGGTGAGTTCATCTGCACCTTCTCTGCCATAGAGGGCTGCCATCTCAACAGGGTCTCCTGCATCAACCAAATCTGTGAAGTTAACGCCTTTAACTACTCGACCATCGGTGACGTCAAGGCAGGGAATGATGCGGACAGAAAGGCTCATCGTCGTGTGAGCTCCAACGCCTCTTGCAAAGTGAATGCGCCCGCATAAAGTGCTTTACCCACGATTGCACCTTCAACGCCTGAGTTATTCAATGCGACAAGTGCTGCAATATCTTCCAGCGATGAAATACCGCCGGATGCAACAACAGGCTTGCTTGTGACAGCACAAACCTCTTTGAGCAATTCAATGTTGGGACCCTTGAGCGTTCCATCCTTTGTCACATCGGTAACGACGTAGCGAGCACAACCATCGCGCTCAAGACGTTCTATAGTTTCAAAGAGATCGCCACCCTCCTTCGTCCAACCACGAGCTGCAAGTACATGGCCTCTCACATCAAGTCCCACCGCAATGCGATCACCAAATTCAGCAATGACCTTTGCCGTCCATTCAGGATCTTCAAGGGCTGCAGTTCCAAGATTGACTCTTTCACACCCTGTTGCAAGTGCGCGACGCAAAGATTCATCATCACGAATTCCACCCGATAGCTCTACCTTGATATCGAGTCTGCCCACTACTTCAGAAAGGAGTGCGCTATTTTCCCCACGACCAAATGCCGCATCTAGATCGACAAGGTGTAACCACTCAGCTCCTGCAGCTTGAAATTCAAGGGCTACTTCAAGCGGATTGCCGTAGGCGGTCTCAGCATCGAGTTCACCCTGCACGAGTCTGACAGCGCGTCCATCTTTAACATCAACAGCTGGCAATAGCTCTAGATAACTCATAGCCCATCCACCCAATTCTTAATCAGATGCAGACCCGCATCTCCTGATTTCTCCGGATGAAACTGCGTTGCAGCAATAACTCCATCTTCAACTGCTGCAAGAAAATCTTCACCATGGTTAGCCATTGTTGCAACTGCACCAACCTTCTTCTTCACAGCGTATGAGTGCACAAAGTAGAAGGACTCATTTTCAACACCTTTAAAGAGCGAGCTCCCACTTCCTACAGAAACTGTATTCCATCCCATATGAGGAAGTATTGGTGCATCAAGTTTTTCTACCGTTGCATCCCACACTCCAACTCCATCATGGTTTCCATGCTCAACGCCATGCGAAAAG
>JAPLBL010000034.1 GCA_026392765.1 Actinomycetota bacterium | reverse complement strand
GCACCCGCCTTAGCTGCAATGCGACGAGCCGAGACTTTATCTCCGAGTGCGCTAATTGCTTCAGGTGGGGGACCGATCCAGATCAGTCCAGCATCGAGAACTGCTTGAGCAAAATGTGCATTCTCTGAAAGAAATCCATATCCAGGGTGCACAGCATCAGCACCAGACTCTTTTGCAAGAGCAATAATTTTAGGGATGTTGAGGTAAGTATCTTTAGCAACTGTGCCCTTGAGTGAATAAGCAAAATCTGCACTCTGTGCATGCAGTGCATCGCGATCTTCTTCCGAGTACATCGCTACAGATTCAAGTCCGTGGTCTTTACAAGCACGTATAACGCGAAGAGCAATCTCTCCTCGGTTTGCTATCAATACGCGTTTCATGACATCTCCTTGACTTGAGGCCAAGAATAACCAAGTTGCTTCATGGCGCTACGAAGAAATGGCATCGATATACCTACAACATTGGTGTAATCGCCCTCAATCACAGGAATAAATGGACTTCCGAAGCCATCGAGAGTAAATCCTCCTGCAACATGCAAAGGCTCCTCTGATGCCACGTAATCAGCAATCTCTTCATCCGTCATTTCTGTAAAGGTGACTTTTGTAGTCACGCGATCAGCAATCTCTATTCCTTGCTCTGTATCAATAATGCAATGACCTGTGTGGAGAAGGCCTGTTCGCCCACTGATCTTCTGCGCGCGCTCGATTGCAATCTCAGGTGTTCCTGGTTTACCGAAAGAGACTCCATCGACATCAAATGTGGAATCACACCCGATGATAATTGCTGGGTAATCAATCATCTCGCGAACAGTGTGAGCCTTGGATATTGCAAGAGCAATGACCATATCTGTAGGAGCCATGGCATTAAAGAAATCAGTCTCTTCATCAACATTGCTGACGATGATCGTTGGCTTAAGCCCTGCATCTTCAAGCAGGCGACGTCGAGAGGTTGATTGTGATGCTAAGACAATACGAGGCATTTAGCGGTGCTTTCGTGCGCTGAAGGTAAGTTGATGTGGCAGAGGCTGACGTAGTTGAGGAAGTGCAAAGACACTTCGCTTAATGACAGGTTTGATATCGACTGCTTTGTGGTGTGCTAATACCGCTTGGAGCGCAAGGAGTTCTTCAGGCGTTGGATTGCCTGCTGTAACAGTAAATTTCATTCTTATAAAGGAATATTTCCGTGCTTACGAGCTGGCAAGGTATCGCGCTTGGTCTTTAACGTGCGAAAAGCCTTGGTGATGTATTGACGTGAATCTTCAGGCTCAATGACGCTATCGATGGTTCCACGCTCTGCGGCCAAGTATGGATTTGAGAACTTTTCGGTGTATTCAGTAATTAACTCTGCACGCTTTGCATCTGGATCTTTAGCTTCCGCTAAATCCTTACGATAGAGAATATTGACCGCACCTTGTGCACCCATGACGGCAATTTCAGCGCTAGGCCAAGCAAAGTTGATATCGCTACCAAGGTATTTAGAACCCATCACGATAAATGCTCCACCGTATGCCTTACGAGTAATAAGTGTTACAAGAGGCACTGATGCTTCAGCGTAGGCGTAGAGAAGCTTTGCGCCGCGGCGAATGATGCCGTTCCACTCTTGCTCTGTTCCAGGCATAAATCCAGGCACATCGACGAGAGTGAGAATTGGAATATTAAAGGCATCGCAGAAACGCAAGAAGCGTGCTGCTTTTTCAGATGAGTTGATATCAAGTGTTCCAGCAAGTTGTGATGGCTGGTTAGCAATGATTCCGATGGATTGACCTTCGATACGCGCGAATCCAACAACAATATTGGGTGCATAGAGCGCATGCACCTCTAGGAATTCACCTTCATCAACAAGGGCCTGGATCAGGGATTTCATGTCATAAGGCTGGTTAGGACTATCAGGGATCAATGTGTTGAGGGCAGTGTCGGATGCACTCTTATCGAGAGTCTCTGTAGGTGGAAGGACTGGAGATCCATCCATATTATTTGATGGAAGATATGACAAGAGTGCTTTCACGTAGTCGATGGCATCAGCTTCAGAATCTGCCATGTAATGAGCATTTCCGGATTTGGTGCTGTGAGTGAATGCTCCACCGAGCTCTTCCATATCAACATCTTCACCCGTAACAGTCTTGATCACATCAGGACCAGTAATAAACATGTTTGAAGTCTCCTTCACCATAACGGTGAAGTCAGTCAGCGCTGGGGAATATGCAGATCCACCTGCGCATGGACCGAGGATGAGTGAAATCTGAGGAATGACACCTGATGAACGAGTGTTAAGGCGGAAGATTCTTCCGTAACCATTAAGTGAGGCAACGCCTTCTTGGATTCGAGCTCCACCTGAATCGTTAATTCCAATCAGTGGAATTCCTGACTTCAGCGCAAACTCAGCAATCTTTACAATCTTTTCTGCGTGTACTTCACCGAGTGATCCACCAAAGACTGTGAAGTCTTGTGAATAGAGTGCAATTGGTCGCCCATCCACAGTTGCAGTTCCGATGATTACTCCATCGCCATAGGGACGGTTCTTCTCCATGCCAAAGTTCTGTGCGCGGTGGCGAGCAAACTCATCGATTTCTGTAAATGAATCAGGATCCACAAGCATCTCGATACGTTCGCGAGCGGTGCCCTTGCCCTTTGCATGCTGCTTCTCTTCGGCTCGGGCAGAACCAGCGTTGACAGCTTCATCAATTCTTTCGCGGAGGTCTTCGATTTTTCCCGCGGTAGTGTGCAGATCAGGGCTCATGAACATAAGGTACTAGTCATGAGCACAGTTGCGCCAAGACCACCGCTTGATAGTTCGGTGATCTCAGAAAATATCTCGCGGTACTGGCGAGTAAGCGTGGTTGAAGTCACGGGTTCCACACAAGACGATCTTGCTCAATTGGTCGCTATAGAAAAAGCGCAGCATGGCGAAGTGATTGCAACGGAATATCAAAGTGCAGGACGTGGTCGACTCGAAAGAAAATTCGATGCACCTACTTCATCTGCTCTCATGTTCTCTCTCTATGTAAAACCACAACGTGATAAATCTGATTGGTCATTTCTCACATTACTCACAGGACTGAGTGCAATCTTCGCACTCACAAAACTTAATCCAGGATTTACTCCGACTCTTAAATGGCCGAATGACATTGTGATCAGTGATGGCAAAGTTGGTGGGATCATTGCCCAAGTAAGTGGAGATGGAGTCATAATTGGAGTTGGAGTTAATGTTGGAATGACACAGGAAGAACTTCCTGTTGCGCATGCCACATCACTTGCACTCCATCAATTTCCAATTCTTGATCGCAATCTGATACTTGCCTCATTTCTAACCACCTTTGAAGAACTCTTTGAAAGGTGGCAAGGCGGTGAAGATTTGCGCCATCTCTACTGTGAACGCTCATCAACGATGGGTCAGCAAGTTCGAATTGAACATCCTGATGGAAGCTATAAGACGGGCAAGGCCGTTGATGTCACGCTTACTGGCGAACTCATTCTGGAAGATGGTTCTCGAGTAACAGTGGGGGACATCGTTCATCTACGATAGCGTCCGTGAACGAAAGATTCCCCCGTGTTGGCGTTATAGGCGCAGGACAATTGGCACGGATGATGGTTGCCCCAGCAACAGCACTCGGAATTGATCTTCTTCTCTTTGCACAAAGCGCCGAAGATTCTGGTGCCCAGATCACTCATCACGTTGTTGGTGATTACACAGACTTGGAAGCTCTCAAGAAATTTGCAGTCTCATGCGATGTCATTACATTCGAACACGAGCTTGTGCCGCTATCGGTCATCAAAGGTCTTGAAGCAACGGGTGTAAAGGTTTATCCGCCTTCGTCGGCATTTATCTATTCGCAAGATAAGGCGCAGATGCGCGAGAAGCTCAGTTCATTCCCATCTCCAACCTGGAAAGTTGTTACATCAACTGCAGATATTGATCGCTATCCACTTATTGCAAAGGCAATTTCAGGTGGATATGACGGACGCGGAGTCTGGAAGATTAACTCCCAAGACGAGTTGGGCGAGGTGCTTAAGACAACGCCACAATTACTGATTGAAGAACTCATCTCATTTGATACCGAGATTTCTGTGATGGTCGCACGTTCACCTCATGGACAAGCAACATCATGGACGCCAACAGAGACTGTTCAAGAGGATGGAATCTGCACGATGACAATCTCTCCTGCCCAGAGTATTTCTGCCGAGCTAGCTGAAAAGGCGCAGAAGATTGCTCTCGATATTGCACAAGAAGTTGGAGTTATTGGCGTTATGGCTGTGGAGATGTTTGTGAAAGGTGAACATCTTTACATCAATGAGCTGGCAATGCGCCCACATAACTCTGGCCATTGGACTATTGATGGCTCTGTGACAAGTCAGTTCGAACAACACTTGCGAGCAATTCTTGATCTCCCGCTTGGCGATCCTTCGATGACCGCCGACTTTGCAGTCATGGGAAATATCCTGGGTGGCGATAAGACGGATATGTATCGCCCATACCTGCATCTCATGGCGCGCAATCCAGACCTCAAATTTCATCACTACAAGAAGGAAGTTCGCGCTGGGCGCAAGATTGGCCATGTCACCGCAGTTGGTTCAGACCTCCTACAATTAACCACTGATGTGCAGCATGCACGTGACTACATGAGCGGAGTAATCGATGAGTGATCGTAAAGATGTCGCAATCATCATGGGCTCTGACTCTGATTGGCCAGTCATGGAGGAAGCTGCAAAGGCACTTGATTCATTTGGCATTAGCTATAGCGCTGATGTTGTCTCTGCTCATCGCATGCCAGAAGAAATGGTTGAGTTTGCAAAGAGCGCTGCATCAAAGGGTTACAAAGTAATCATTGCTGGCGCAGGGGGAGCAGCGCATCTTCCGGGGATGGTTGCAGCACTCACAACACTTCCTGTTATCGGAGTTCCCGTATCTCTTAAGAACTTGGACGGAATGGATTCACTTCTCTCCATCGTTCAAATGCCTGGTGGAATCCCAGTAGCAACTGTGGGAATTGATAATGCGAAAAATGCTGGAATTCTTGCGGCACGAATCATTGGATCATCAGATGCTTCTGTATCAAAGAAGGTTGAAGCTCAACTGTCTGAGCTGACAGATGAGGCAAAAGCAAAAGGCGCCCAATTGAGCGCCCGTCGCAATACTAAAACTGGTTTCTAGTCAGTTCTTCCCAGTGCATGTACGCGCCAGCCAGCTGCGCGCCATTTATTGCGATCTAACATATTGCGACCGTCAATCAGGAATTTTGACTTTACTAATTGACCAATGACTGAAGGATCGAGCTCGCGATATTCCTTCCATTCAGTGAGGTGCAAGATTGCATCTGCACCTTTAACTGCATCAACGACCTTCTCCTGGTAATCAAGATTAGGAAAGCGCTTGCGTGCAGGTTCGATGCCCTTAGGATCATGAACAACAACTTGTGCACCTGCTTCTTGAAGTTGTGCAGCGATATCAAGTGCCGGAGAGTCACGCACATCGTCACTGTCGGGCTTAAATGTTGCACCGAGAACTGCAATCTTGTATTGAGTAAGGTCATGAGATAAATCTGCGCGCACAACATCGATAACACGTTGGCGTGCACGAATGTTGATTGCATCAATTTCACGTAGGAATTCGAGAGCTTGATCTGCACCCAGTTCTTGAGCACGCGCCATAAATGCACGGATATCTTTAGGTAGGCAGCCTCCGCCAAAACCAATACCTGCCTGCAAGAAGCGGCTTCCAATACGTGGGTCATAGCCAATTGCCTTAGCAAGGACAGTGACATCTCCTCCTGCTGCTTCACACACTTCAGCCATGGCATTGATAAATGAAATCTTTGTGGCAAGAAATGAGTTTGCAGCGACCTTGACGAGTTCAGCTGTTGGTAGATCTGCACGAATCCATGGAGTGCCAAGATCAATGATTGGCTTATAAACCTCTTTAAGAATCTCTTCAGCGCGATCATTGGCAACGCCAACAACCAAACGATTTGGAGTCAATGTATCTTCAACAGCAAAACCTTCACGAAGGAACTCAGGGTTCCATGCAAGATCTGCTTGAGGAGCAGTCGTAGAAAGCTGATCGCGCAGCAATTGCGCCGTTCCAACTGGAACAGTAGATTTTCCGACAACGAGTGAACCTTCTTTAAGAAAAGGTGCAATCGCTGCGACAGAAGACTTTACATAGGTCAGATCTGCAGCAAGCCCATCCTTACTCTGCGGTGTGCCCACGCAGATGAAGTGAACATCAGCATCAGCAACAGCTGAGAAATCAGTTGTGAATGAGAGTCGACCGGTCTTCATCTCTGCAGCAAGAAGTGTGTCTAGCCCTGGCTCATAGAAAGGGAGCTCGCCGTTAGAGAGGAGATCAACCTTGCTTTGATCGGTATCGATACCAATTACTTCGAAACCGAGAGAGGACATACATGCCGCATGTGTTGCACCGAGGTAGCCGCAACCAATTACTGAAAGCTTCAGAGTCATAAGTGGCAGTCTATTGCAGAGCTATTTGAATTCTGAAAATTTGAGGCTATTTCGCGGGTGCACATGGATTATCAGCCGCTGTTTTACTCTTAAATTTGTCGATGATCACAGCTTTTGTGGTTGCTTTAGCTGTTGGCTTGATCGTCTCAACGAGCACTTCATCGCCACGGATACGAGTCCATAAATCAGTTGAAAGCTCTTCATCCCAAATCACTACAGATCCAACTCCTGGATAGCTTCCGTTGGGATCTGAAAGCGGCACAGTCAATGTGCGGACACTGCTTGATGAGAGATTACGCATCTGCTTTGCAAGTGTAAGCAGGTCATTCTTATTCACGGATGAATCCATCTTCACTGTTGAAATGGTTGCGTTATAGAACCTGGTGAGTTTGATTGGGTTGAGTAGCACTCCGCTACTTGTTGCCTTGCGAAGCACTGCGCCCACAAATTGTTGTTGACGTTCCATGCGACCAATATCTCCGCGACCATCGAAATCACGTGTTCGAACATATTTGAGAGCTTCAAGGCCATCGAGTACATGCGTGCCCGCAGCCATCACAAGGTGGCTCTTTGGGTCGTTGATGGCAACTTTAGAACAGACTTCAATGCCACCCAGTGCATCGACAACTCCCGTAAAGCCAGCAAAGCTGACTTCAACATAGTGATCAATCTTGAGGTTCGTTTTATCTTCAATAGTTTGAATCAAAAGTGGTGCTCCACCAAATGCAAAGGCTGCATTGATTTTTCCAGGACGAGCTGGGATATCTCTTGTCCCATCTTGGCTTCGGTGAGCAGGGATTGTTACCAATGTGTCACGTGGAATTGAGACGATATATGCAGCATCACGCGCTTTTGAAATATGAACAAGCAACATTGTGTCAGAACGCCCACCTGCTGCTACCGCCGTACTTCCTACACGCAGCGCTTTAATCTGCGCTTTAGTAAGTCCTTCACGGGAGTCAGAACCAACGACGAGGTAATTGAGGGCGCGCGAGGTTTTCTCCGGACGATCTTTGAGTGAACCGAAGACATCAATGCGTGAAATTTGCCCACTTACCTGACCCAATCCGAGCCATGAAAGGGATGCAATCAGGACAACACCCACAGAGAGTGATGTAATAATTCGAATTGCACGAGATGATTTCACATCCGTAGGGTACTTGGACGATAGCGTGGAGGGGTTATGGCGACACAGACTCCTGAGTTATTTGGCTCACCACACCCATCCATCAGCGTCATTCTTCCTGTTTTAAATGAAGAAGCACATCTCGAAGATGCAGTGCACTCAATTCTTTCTCAGGATTATCAGGGAAAGATTGAAGTAATTCTTGCAGTTGGACCTTCTCATGATCGCACACTAGAAATTGCGCAATCCATCTCACGCCGAGATACACGAGTTGTCTTAGTTGATAATCCCAATGGTCGCACAGCAGCAGGCCTGAATCTTGCGCTCAGTAAATCTCACAGTCCGGTAGTTGTTCGTGTGGATGGACATGCGCAAATTCCAAATGACTATCTCAGACTTATTGTTGAAATTCTGAATAAAACTGGGGCGGTCAATGTTGGTGGAGTCATGGCAGCTGTAGGCACCACACCGTTTGAGCGTGCGGTTGCAGGTGCAATGCGCAGCCCTCTTGGAGTAGGCGCATCACGCTTTCACACAGGTGGTGAGGCGGGAGTTGTAGATACTGTCTATCTCGGTGCATTTAGACGAGAAGCACTCGTTGCTATAGGTGGATTCGATGAACGATTTACTCGTGCACAAGATTGGGAACTTAATTTTCGACTGCGTGAAAAAGGAGGCATCGTGTATTTCGATCCTCGCCTTCATGTGACATATCGACCGCGATCAACGGTGAGAGCACTTGCGAAACAATATTTTGAATATGGGCGTTGGCGCCGTGTTGTCTCTCGTCGACACAGCGGGACAATTAATTATCGCTACCTTGCTCCACCTTTTGCACTTGTTGGTTTCTCATTTTCCGTGATTGCAGGATTCCTTCTACCGATTTTCTTTATTCCAGCAGCGATTTATCTTCTCTTTATCCTTGCAGCATCGGTCAGAATTGCATCCTCCATTCGAGAATATTTCCTACTCCTGGCAGTGATTCCGACCATGCACTTCGCATGGGGAGCAGGATTTATCTCATCACCAAAGACTCTCGTCCCTTCATCTGAATAACGAGGTGGCTACTGCGGTAGCCTTTCGCACGTGGAGAAACCAGTAGTTGTTTACGAGCCATTCCGCGCGGGATTACCTCCCATGCGCGAGTACATGCCCTCACTCTGGAGCCGGCGCACCTTTATCGCCGAGTTTTCTCGCTCTGAACTTCGTGAGCAGAATTACGGTTCTATCTTCGGTCAGCTCTGGTTAGTTCTTAACCCTCTACTGCTCTCTGGCGTCTATTTCCTTTTGATCTATGTCATCGGAGGAAGTAGCGATGCAATTCGATTTGGCCACCTGACTGCCAGCCTCTTTCTCTTCTATCTCATTGCAAATAGCTTGACTGGGGGAGTGAAGGCAATTACCTCGGGTCAGCGTTTGATTCTCAACACTTCATTTCCTCGCATCATGCTGCCAATTTCTGCAACAGTCATTGCCCTCTTTAAATTTATTCCAACTCTCTTTGTTTTCGTCATCATCCATGCAGTAATCGGACTCCCATATTCATGGCAGATGCTGTGGGCAATACCAATTCTTCTGATCGCGCTCATCATGGCACTCGGTATGGCCATTTTGATTTCATGCATCAATGTCTACTTCCGCGATATTTCAAGCATGCTTCCATACTTGACTCGCAGCCTTCTCTATTTATCACCGATTCTCTATGAGGCATCCAGTGTTTCTGATCGAATTAGAACTCTTGAGATTGCAAACCCAATATTTTATTTACTTGATGCTTGGTCACGAGTTGTCGTGCATGCCGAGGCACCCTCAATGAATAGTCTCTTACATGCAACCGCTTGGGCTCTCTTTATCTTCTTAACAGGAACTTATTTCTTCCTAGCGAGGGAGCGTGATTTCGCTGTCCGACTATAACCACGAACATTCTCCCCACAGCATCGCTGTCTCGGTGAAAGATCTCGGCCTTACCTACACAACATCTATTGATAAGAAGCCAACTCTGAAAGCTCGTTTAAAAACTCTTGGACGAGGAAAGAAGCACACACGCATTGTTCGCGCACTCAATGATGTTTCAATCGATGTTCATTACGGAACAGTGCTTGGCATTATTGGCTCAAATGGAGCCGGTAAGTCCTCACTTATGCGTGTGATTTCAGGAATTGTTCCACCCACACAAGGCCGCGTGGAAGTGTTTGGCAGTGTCAGCACACTTCTCGCCTTAGGTGTTGGCTTTAATCCTTCAATGACTGGCCGCGATAATGTTTATTTAGGTGGGCTCGCCGCAGGTATGTCTCGTGAGGAAATTGATGCGAGCTTTGATTCCATTGCAGAGTTCTCTGAACTTGGAGAATCCATCGATGCGCCAATGCGCACCTATTCATCAGGTATGTATGCGCGTCTAGCTTTTTCTGTGGCAGCTGTGGTCGAACCCGATATTTTGATTATCGATGAGGCGCTCAGCACGGGAGATGCGAAGTTTAAGGAGAAGAGCCTTAATCGGATTAAAGAGTTACGTACAGCAGATCGCGCACTCATCCTTGTTAGCCATGCGCTGGCAACTATTGAAGATATTTGTAATGAAGTGATCTGGCTCAATAAGGGCAAACTTATGATGCGAGGTAATCCATCGGATGTTATTGCCGCCTATCGTGAATTCGTAGATGCAAGAAAGAGCGCGTCATCTGATGAGGATGTATAAAGTCCTTCTTTTCTCACTTCTGACTTTCTCTCTCATTCCCACAGCTCAGGCAGAAACGCCGCAGATCTTTTCATTTACTGGTGCGGGCTATGGCCATGGTGTTGGCATGAGTCAGATGGGTGCACGAGCTCATGCACTAGCTGGTGAAAGTGCAACTACCATTCTTAATTACTATTACAAAGATGTTGTGATTGCTCCAGCAGTTGATACACACACTGTGAGAGTCAATATTGGCCATCTACTTCGCTCAGTCTCATTTGTCTCTGCAACACCAGATTCACTCATTCAAATCTATGCAGGTGAAGTAGTAGGTCCAACAGACCTCGCACCTCTAGCAACTTTTTCTACACGGCAGAAAGCATCCTTCAGGCTCGATGCCAGTGGCGTAATCACTGGGCCAGTATCTGGAAAGAGCTTCACTATTCGCTGGACTGGGCCCAATTCGGTCATCACTTTTTCTCAACCGGGTAGCGCTGTGAAGTATCGCTACGGGCAGATGCAGATGAAGGTAGTAAAAGGTGCAATCGAAGTAACTAACTCTCTGAGCATTCATGATGAATATTTATGGGGTATTAGTGAGATGTCATCTGCATGGCCAACAGCAGCCCTTGAAGCGCAAGTGATTGCATCTCGCTCCTATGCTTTATCAAAGATTGGTGTTCTCAAGCCATCGTGTGATTGCCACGTGTATTCACATATCGCAGATCAAAACTTTGTCGGGTATTCAAAAGAGGCTGAGCCAAAGATAGGTGCGCTGTGGAAGGCCGCAGTAATTCGCACCAATATTGATTCTTCAACAAGTTTGGTCATTCTTGCTAACGGCAAGCCCATCCAGGCTTACTACTCATCATCATCTGGTGGCGCTACACAGACAACTCTTGATGCATGGGGACAGGCAACCTCCTATACCCAATCTGTGGCAGATCCTGCTGGCATTGATCCCAAACTCAATCCTCGATTTGCCTCATGGAAGGCAAGTTCAACACAACAATTAGTTGCAGCAGCATTCCTACTTCCTGATGTTATTTCTCTGGAGATAATCTCACGCAATAGCGCAGGAGCAGTTACCTATATCAAAGGAACAAGTAGTAACGGTTCTACAAAGTTACTGCGAGGAGATACCTTCAGAAGCCGTGCGAAGATTCCTTCGCCATACTTTCAGCTAGCGCAATAGATATTAATTAGCGTGGAGAACTGAGTTCAATCCGCCCCAGGTGCCGGTACGCATTACCGCTTCAAGTCCACCAGTAAGTGAGTTGCGACGGAATAAAAGATTATTAGCACCAGAGAGAGTTCCAGCTTTTACAATCTCGCCATCAGGCAGCTTCACCTTTGCTGCAGCTGTGATGTATGTACCTGCTTCAATGACGCAGTTATCTCCGAGTGAGATTCCAAGTCCTGAATTAGCACCGAGAAGACACTTCTCACCGATTGAAATTACCTCTTTACCACCACCGCTGAGAGTGCCCATGATGGATGCACCGCCACCAACATCTGTTCCATCTCCGACAACGACTCCTGCTGAAATACGTCCTTCCACCATTGAAGTACCGAGAGTTCCAGCATTGAAGTTAACAAAACCTTCATGCATCACAGTTGTGCCAGAGGAAAGGTATGCACCGAGTCGAACGCGGTCTGCATCGGCAATTCGAACCCCAGAAGGAATGACGTAATCAACCATGCGAGGGAATTTATCGACACTGAATACTGAGACATGTCCATGTTTAGCTTTGAGCTTGGCTCGTGTGGCTTCAAAACCATCGACTGCGCAAGCTCCAGCAGATGTCCAGACAACATTTGTCAGTAAGCCAAAGATTCCTTCAAGGGATTGACCATGCGGCTTAACAAGTCGATGTGAAAGTAGGTGAAGTCGAAGATAAGCATCTTTTGCATCTTTTGGCGCAACAGTGAGATCAATTTCAATTGAGACTAATTCGCGTGTGACACCGCGGGCTTCATCGCTTCCGACCATCGATGTCAGGGTTGCATCAGGTGTGCCAGCAAGTGCTCCTAAAGCAGGGGATGGAAACCACACATCGAGAACTGTTGAACCCGCAAGTGTTGCGATTCCATGGCCATGAGCTAAAGAAGACATGTTCTAAGCCTAACCCCTATCCTGTCCCTCATGCGCATTGCAGTATTTTGTTCCTCATCACCCACGATTGATAGCAAATTTATCGATTTGGCATTTGAACTTGGCGCTGGCATTGCACAAAGCGGCGCTGAACTCGTATCCGGTGGGGGCCATATCTCTGCAATGGGCGCCATCTCTCGAGGTGCTCGTAGTCAAGGTGGCCGGACAATTGGCATCATTCCTCAGAAACTTGTTGATATTGAATTTGCAGATCACGATAGCGATGAACTCATAGTTGTTGATTCCATGCGCACCCGAAAGGCGAAGATTGAAGATCTATCAGATGCCTTCATAACCCTTCCCGGTGGTCTTGGAACCCTTGAAGAACTCTTTGAGATTTGGGTTGGCCGCTATCTTAAGTTTCATGATAAGCCAGTCATCATTCTTGATCCACATGGTGTATTTCAACCACTTCATGCACTCGTTGAGCATCTTGAAAATGAGAATTTTGTGAAGCCAGGAATGCGCGATCTCTTGCATTGGACTACAACAGTTGAAGAAGCTGTTGCTATTGCTCACGGTAAAAAGTGAAAATGTCGAGTAACACGCTTTCGATTAGCCTGACCATTGATGCACCACGTGAAGTTGTGTGGAAGAAAATTGCAGATTGGAAATCACAAGGCGACTGGATGTTGCAGACAAAGGTATGGGTTACATCTAATCAAGTAGAGGGAGTGGGAACTTCAATTGCTGCTTTCACAGGACCACTACATAAGTTTTATCCACGTTTAAAATCTCTTGGACTTCTCGATCTCATGGTGGTTACACAGTGGCAACCTCCACACCGTTGCGATGTTGACCATGTTGGAAAGGTGTTAAAGGGAAGTGGATCATTTCAACTCAGTGAGATAAATGGCTCATCCACGCGATTTGACTGGTCAGAAACGATCGTGGCCCCTAAGGCGATATTTCTGCTTGCTGCTCCTTTTCTCTATGTAGGCGTGCGCATATCCCTGGCACGATTTGCTCGATCTTTTACCTAAGTCACCCTTTTCTTCGGTTTCTTTAAGAATCAAGCGAGTAACCTCTATTCCTATGAGCAGCTCAAGCAATCCTCAAACCCTTGCTGAACTGCTCGCATCTCTTCCTGAAGAAGAGCGAATCATTTTGACCTTGCATTACCTTCGATCTAAATCAAGTGGAGAGATTGCAACCTTGCTCTCTGTCCCAGAGCGCGCCGTTATTGTCGTTATTGAGTCTGGAAAGACGCGCCTAAAGGCGATATTGGGCCTCTAAAGCCCACTATTGCCGATTTCACCCTCGGCTCATTCTGCGAGATACTTCTCCCCTCGACTTTCCCTGAGGAAAGTTTCCCCGCCCGAAGTCAGACCAACAAGGAGTCCCCACCATGGCAGCTATGAAACCTCGTACCGGTGATGGACCAATGGAAGTAACTAAGGAAGCACGCTCACTCGTTATGCGAATTCCTCTCGAAGGCGGCGGGCGCCTGGTAGTTGAACTCAACCCACAGGAAGCAAATAACCTCAGCGCAGCTCTTGAAGCCGCTGTTGCCCTCATTAAGAAGTAGAGCGGATTTAGGAAAATTCTTCACACAGTCGCACCTGACCTCGAAGCGCTTATTAGCGCAGATGTCCTTGCACTTGGTTTTACTAAGAAGAACGATGAAAATATTGAGCTCGTTGGTAGCGCTCGCTTAATTTCATCCCTTGAAAAGTACTTTGGGATTAACCTCATCGATGAAATCACTTTCTTTACGCCTTCAGGAAAAGCGGGGGAGCTCTTTGAAATCCCCGTCCTCCATAAAGACTCCACAGTAGATCGCCTCTATCTCGTTGCAGTCGGTGATGGCTCACTTGCCTCACTTCGCGCAGCAGGGGCATCACTGGGTCGTAAAGTGCGTGGCAAGGCGATCGAACTCATCTCACTTGTTTGCCAATCTCGAGCAGAAATTCGCGCCCACGGAGTCTCAATACTCCTGGGTGCATATACGTGGAATCTCAAGACTGGAAAACCAGCAGAAATTGCCACGATTGCAATTGCAACTAAAGATGGCGCATCGGTCTCTGAAGCAGGTGTTATAGCTCGAGCCCTCTATACAGCGCGTGATTTGATCCACACACCATCTAATATCAAGAATCCATTATGGATGGCGCAAGAGGCGAAGAAGATTGCCGAAGAAAAAGGTTTATCAATATCCGTTCTTGCAGGTAAAGAGCTTGCACAATTTGGCGGTCTTCGAGCGGTAGGTAATTCATCACCTAAGCCAGGCCCACGATTTATCGAGATTACATATATCCCTAAGGGCAAGGCACGTTCGGCTGCAGCGCTTCCTCATGTTGTCATTGTTGGTAAGGGAATTACTTTCGATACTGGTGGTATTTCACTCAAGCGCCCTTATGAGTTTATGACGGCGATGAAGAGCGATATGGCAGGTGCTGCTGCAGCCCTTGCAACGATAGGCGCTCTTCCAGATTTACAGCCACAAGTAAAGGTTACAGTGCTGATGATGTGTGCTGAGAATTCACTCTCTGGCACATCACAACGTCCATCTGATGTCATTACACAATATGGTGGAACAACCGTTGAAATCATTAATACCGATGCAGAGGGTCGCCTCGTTCTTGCAGATGGTTTGGCATATGCCGTCGAAAATCTCGATCCTGATTACCTATTTGATATTGCAACTTTGACAGGTTCGGCAACGCTTGGCCTTGGTCGCCAATATGCCGCTCTCTACACGCGCGATGAAAAACTGGCCAAAGAGCTCGTCTCAATTGGTGAATCTTCCGGCGAACGCGTCTGGCATATGCCATTGATAGATGATTACCGCGATTCACTTGAAAGCGATGTTGCAGATCTCAACCATGCTGCAGATAAGGGCGATTACTCAGCTGGTTCTGTCACCGCAGCTCTCTATCTCGAGCACTTTGTTGGAGAGTCTCGCTGGGTACACCTAGATATTGCAGGAACTGGCCGTAGCGAAACTGATTCTGGAGAAAATGCTAAAGGCGGCACTGGATTCGGCGTGCGTTTCTTCATCGATTGGATATTGTCTCTCTCATGAACAACAACCCGCACTCTTATGCAGAATCCTTCATTGCAGAAGATGCGGTAAAGATTGCTGCACGTGCACGAGGACTAGAACTCGGCACCCTTGATGCATCTCAAGGCACAGGTCCATATCTTCGTCACCTTGCCCATCTCCTTGATGCGCAATCAGTTGTTGAAATCGGAACTGGTTCTGGTGTGGGTTCACTCTGGATTCTTGAAGGAATGATTGCAAGCGGAACTCTTACTTCAATCGATGACGAGATGGAACATACATCTATCGCAAAGCTTGCAATGGCAGATGCTGACATTGCTCAATCACGCTATCGATTCATCACCAATTCAGTCATGGATGTCATGACAAAGCTCACTGATCGCGCATATGACTTAGTCGTATACCGCCATAATCCTGAGGATTTATCCTTTGCAATCTCTGAAGCACATCGCATTCTTCGAAGCGGTGGAGTCTTTGTTATCGATAACTTCTTCGGTGGCTCAAAAGTTCACGATCCTGCTCAACGTGATCCAAAGACCATTGCTCTGCGCGAAGCCGGGAAGTTGATTAAGGGCGATACGGATTCGTGGGTGAGCTCTCTTATCCCAACGGGTGATGGATTATTGCTCGCAACTAAGTTGTAGCAGAATAATCCTATGAGCATAAATAACGGTGGCCCTTGGTGGGATGCTCCCAGTAAGAGCGGACTTGGCAAGAACATCACTTTGCGTTCTGCCATTGTTTTAGCCCTTGTTGTTGGCGTCATCGCTGGAGCTTTTGGTGCTTCATCATCTGGATCACTCTTTGGTCGCTCGGTGAACTTAGTGAAATCCACATCTGCCATTGAGAGACCAGCTGGTTCTGTTGCAGAAATAGCACAGCGCGTATTGCCATCAGTAGTCTCAATCGAGGCCAAATCTTCCAATGGTGGTTCAACTGGATCAGGTTTTGTCATCGATAGCAGCGGATACATTCTTACCAATAACCATGTAATTGCAGCCTCCGTAACGAGCGGGGGAGATATCACTGTTCGCCTCAATGACGGATCATCTTTTGATGCAAAAGTTGTTGGGCGCGATAGCTCCTATGACTTGGCCGTCCTTAAAATTGTTGGCGCATCACTCAAGGCACTTCAATTTGGCGATAGCGACAAGGTTGCAGTCGGAGATTCAGTGATAGCAATCGGTTCACCACTGGGATTAACAGGCACTGTCACACTCGGAATCATTAGCGCCAAAGACCGCGCTGTGACTGCTGGTGAATCCAGCTCTGAAAATTCATTTATCAATGCGTTGCAAACAGATGCAGCTATTAATCCAGGAAACTCTGGAGGACCACTTGTAGATGCAACAGGTTCCGTTATCGGCGTTAACTCTGCGATTGCATCCCTTGGTTCAAGCTTTAGCTCGCAGACGGGCTCCATTGGTTTGGGATTTGCAATTCCCATCAACCAAGCACGTAAGACTGCAGATCAATTGATTAAGAATGGCAAAGCAACATATCCAGTTATGGGAATCTCTGTCGATATGAATTTCTCAGGCGACGGCGCGATGATTGCAAAGAATGCACAGGCAATCTTGCCAGGCGGGCCTGCAGCCAAAGCTGGCTTGAAATCAGGTGACATCATCACAGCGATAGATGGCCGCCCCATTACTTCTCCCGAAGAGCTCATCGTGACGATTCGATCCCTTAACATCGCAGATTCAGTCGTTGTGACATATAAGCGTGGCTCTGAATCTAAGTCAGCAACTTTGACGCTGACGGCTTCGAAGTAGCAGAGTAAGGTTCACCACTATGTTCTTCGATTTTGGTGCGGGCGAGTTAGTTGGCCTTGCGATTCTTGCGATGATTCTTATCGGCCCAGAGCGCCTGCCGAATTTGGCCGTTGATGCTGCAAAGTTTGTAAAGCGCATCCGCGAAATGGCATCGAAGGCCACAGAAGAGCTCAAAGATAATCTAGGGCCAGGTTTTGAAGATCTCAAACCTACCGATTTGAACCCAAAGAGTTTTATCAAGAAGCAGCTCTCTAACGTCTTAGATGATGATGATTCAACCCCCGCAACTTCTAAGCGCACAAGCACAATAGATCCTGATCTTCTATGACAACTCTTGAGTCAGTCCACGCAGCGCTTGCAACTGTCCAGGACCCTGAACTTCACAGAGCTCTTCCTGAGCTTGGGATGGTTAAATCTGTTGAAATCAAAGGCTCCATTGCCCATTTAGAGATTCTCCTGACCATTTCAGGATGTCCTATGCGCGATCGCCTGCAGAAAGATATTGAAAGTGCTGTGACTGCCGTGGAGGGCATCTCTGCCATAGAGCTCACATTCGGCGTGATGGATGAAGAGCAAAGAGCCAACATTAAAAAGCTTCTTCGTAATGGCCGTGAAAGTTTTATCTCCTTTGCTCAGAAGGATTCACTCACTCGCGTAATTGGAGTTGCATCAGGCAAAGGCGGTGTTGGTAAATCTTCACTGACTGCCAATCTTGCAGTGTCATCTGCGCAAAAGGGCTTGCGCGTTGGAATTCTTGATGCTGATGTCTACGGACACTCGATTCCTCGCCTGATGGGCCTGATTGGTCAGCGTCCCACAGCAATTGATCAGATGTTTATTCCTCTGGAATCTTTCGGTGTGAAGACAGTCTCCATGGAGATGTTTAAGCCAGAGCGCTCCGATGCCATCGCATATCGTGGACCACTACTGCACCGCGTTCTTGAGCAGTTGCTCTCTGATGCATATTGGGGCGATCTTGATCTTCTCTATATCGATCTTCCACCTGGAACAGGCGATCTTGCAATCTCATTAGGCCAACTAGTTCCATCATCAGAGATAGTTGTAGTGACTACCCCACAAGTTGCAGCAGCTGAAGTTGCAGAACGTGCAGGACGTATCGCGCATCAAATTCACCAACGTGTTATTGGCGTGATTGAGAATATGTCTGCCTATCCATGTGCAAAATGTGGCGAACTTACTTCACTCTTTGGTGAGGGCGGGGGAGAAGAAACTTCTCGACGTCTCTCACAATTAGTGGGATCTGATGTGCCGCTACTAGGAAAGATTCCCTTTAGCCCAGATCTTCGCGAAGGTGGAGATGCGGGCGCTCCTGTGGTGATCTCAGCACCTGATAGCCCAAGTGCTAAGGCAATTGAAGCAATTGTTTCTCAGTTGATTGTGCGCGAAAAATCTCTACTTGGCGTCAGACTCGGGCTTGCGTAGTTCTACAACGATTTCTTTCGCCATATCACCAAGCTCATTACGTAGGTAATCACGCGTTGCAACATCGCCTAAAGCGATACGAAGACTTGCAAGCTCGCGAGTGAGATATTCGGTGTCAGCAATACTTCGTGCATTCTGAGCGCGATCTTCATTAAGAGCAATGCGATCACGGTCTGCTTGGCGATTTTGGGCAAGCAAAATCAGTGGAGCTGCATACGATGCTTGAAGTGAAAGAATCAACGTCAAGAAAATAAATGGATAATTATCAAAGCGAATATCTCGCGGTGCCAATGTGTTCCAGAGAACCCAGGTGAGAACAAAGGCTGTCATATAGACCAAGAAGCGAGCGGTGCCTAAGAAACGTGCAAAACGTTCTGAGAGGCGACCAAAAGTCTCAGGGTCAATATTTCCGCGAAGCGAACGACGAGTCTCGCGCGGTGTATCCAAACCAAAGTTGCGTGCCATCGTTACACCTCCTCGGTGAAATTAGTGTCAATACTTTCAAGAGCAGCTGTTGCAGCTGCTGAATCTCTGTGATCGTGACGCCAGTTGGTAGGCAGCAAGTGATCGAGCACGTCATCGACAGTGACTGCACCGAGTAGGCGATCATTGGCATCGATAACAGGCAGTGAGAGCAAGTTATAACTAGCTAAGTATGACGAAACAGCATGCAAGGATGCGTCGGGATTAACGCCCTGCGTATTGGTATCGACGATTGAGCCTAGAAGTGTTGAAGGTGGTTCGCGTAGGAGGCGCTGGTAATGCACCATTCCAATGAAGCGACCTGTGGGAGTCTCTAGTGGCTGGCGAGCGATAAAAACTTGGGATGCAAGTGCTGGAGATATTTCGCTCTGTCGAACAGCAGCGAGTGCATCTGCAACTGTGTAATCAGCCGACATCACAATTGGCTCAGTCGTCATCATTCCGCCAGCTGAGTAATCTTCATATGTCATCAGGCGCAGAACATCTTCAGCATCTTCAGGATCCATCAACCCGATCAATTCTTGAGCACGCTCTTCGCCAATTTCGCGCAGCAAGTCAGCTGCATCATCTGGATCCATCTCTTCAAGAATATCTGCAGCACGTTCGCCTTCAAGTTCTGCCATCAGTGCAACGCGCTCGGACTCATCCATCTCTTCAAGAACATCTGCAAGACGTTCGTCATCGAGTGCGCGCGCTACTTCAACGCGACGTTTAGGAGCTAAATCTTGAATCACTGCAGCTAAGTCAGCAGCGCGCAGGTTGCTTAGCGTTGCCAGAAGGTTTGACACACCTTGATTAGTTTCGTGTTGAGTAAAGCCAGTGACTTCTTCCCACGCGACAGTTGATGTTGCACCCTTACGGCGTAGCCCACGTCCTTTGCGCATGATGTGAACTCGAGTGATGAGCCAATCACCAGTGCGGTTTTGCTCCATGCCCATATCTTCGACAAGAACATCTTCACTATTTTCAGTCAGTGAAATAGTGCGGTCGAGTAAATCTCCAAGGACCAACATCTCACCAGTGCGAGTTTCAAAGCGGCGCATGTTGAGCAACCCTGTAATGACAACGGAGCCAGATTCAATAGAGGTAACTCGAGTAATAGGAACAAAGACTCGACGGCGTAGAGGAACTTCAACAACTAAACCAAGTACGCGTGGTGATTGGTTATTGGAACGAAGGGTCGCGACAGCATCGCGCACCTTGCCAACAGGATCCCCATTTGGGTCAAAGACTGCAGTCCCAGCAAGACGGGCGAGAAATATGCGATTGATGTTATTTCCGCTCATGGGATAAGAGTAACCGTTGAGGTATCGACTAGGTTTGCCTTATGTCCGAGGTCCAGAAAGCAACAGTTCATAATCACACTGAGCTGCCCGCACGACCTGACCTCATTCGCCTGATTATTGGCATATTTGGAATTGGCTCATCTGGCCCTCTCATCGCCTTGAGCGCCATGCCTGTTCCGACCTTAATTTTCTGGCGCAATCTCGGTGGCTCTCTCATGACTCTTCCATTCGCTCTTCGCCATAAATTAGATCGCACTGGCGTGAAGTGGGCGGTATTAGCTGGCATCGTGCTTGCAGTTCATTTTGTTGGATTCTTCCTCTCGATGCGCATGACGAGTGTGACTGCTGGAACTGCAATCGTTGCAACGCAACCAATCTTTGCTGCATTCTTCGTCAAACTTACTGGTGGACATATTCCAACGAAAGCCTGGCTTGGAATGCTTATCAGTTTCACAGGGGTAGTTGTCGTAACAGGTATCGACCTTCAACTCGATCGCAGATCATTTCTTGGAGACCTTGCAGCGTTGATTTCAGGAGCGCTTGCTGCCGCTTACATGTTGATTGGTTCACGTGCTCAGCAAACGCTTGCAACCACTTCCTATACGACTATTTGTTATTTTGTCTGCGCAATGACGGCACTTCCCATGGCGCTCTTATCCGGATATGACATTGTCGGCTTCGCTCTACGCGAATGGTGGATCTTGCTCGGACTCATCATCGGGGCTCAAATCCTTGGTCACACAATGTTTAACATGACCTTAAAGCGCGTGTCACCTGCAGTAGTTTCCATGATTGTCTTCTTTGAAGTTCCCGTCGCAGCGATTGTGTCGTTGGTCTTTGATATTGGTAAGCAACCAACCCTGTCTATTATTCCTGGCGTGATTCTTATTCTCCTTGGATGCATACTTGTCGTCTTGCGTACTCGACCAGAAAGAGTGATGATAGAACAATGATTGACCTTCACACTCATACAACCTGTAGCGATGGAACGGATGCTCCTTTTGCACTCGTGAAGAAGGCGTTAGCTGCAGGAATCACAACACTTGCCATCACCGACCATGATTCAACTGCTGGGTGGGAGGAAGCAGTCTCTGCTATTCAGCCTCAGATAGAACTCGTACTCGGTGCAGAAATTTCGTGTTTAACAACAGATGGCATCAGTGTTCATATGCTCGGCCTTCTCTTTGATGGTAAGAACAGTGAGATGCAGCAAATGCTGTCGGATTCACGCGATACTCGTGTGCCACGTATGCGCAAGATGGTTGAACTCATGAGCGCAGATGGAATTAATATCTCACTCGATGATGTCTATCGAGCAACGCCAGAAGGTGCCACGGTGGGGCGTCCTCATTTAGCTGATGCACTTGTGGCAAATGGAGTAGTAGCAGCACGTGATGAAGCTTTCTTAGATCTGCTTAATAATGAATCAAAATACTATGTAACCCATGCTGCGCCCACACCAGTAGATGCGATTCGAGTAATTCGAAAAGCTGGGGGAGTAGCAGTAATTGCTCATCCTTTTGCATCTCGCCGTGGCCAGATCATCACTGCATCAACATTTACTGATTTAGTCGCAGCAGGGCTTAATGGAATAGAAGTGCATCACCGTGATCAGAGCGCTGACGAACAAAGCACCTTGACTGCCATTGCTCAAGAGTTAAATCTTGTTATTACAGGCTCAAGTGATTATCACGGCACAGGCAAATTGAACGCTTTAGCAGAAAACACAACTCATCAGGCACAATGGGAACAATTAGAGTCACTTGCAGATGCGCGAAGGGTTGTTAAGAAATGAATTCACTCGGAGCAGTCACCTTTGCCACCCAAGCCTTCGTGACCCTCTTTGTCATTATGGATCCGCCCGGTGCCACACCAATTTTCTTGGGACTCGTTGGCGATAAGTCACCTCGTGAGCGCGTGCGTCTTGCCTGGCAGGCTGCAGGTGTCTCACTCTTTGTTATTGCAAGCTTTGCTCTCTTTGGTCGCTTCATTCTTGATTACATGAATGTTTCGATTGAAGCACTACAAGCAGCAGGTGGATTACTCCTTCTCTATGTTGCTCTGCAGCTTCTGACTGGCAACAAGAACACTGGCACAGAGAATGCAAGTAATAACATTGGGATGGTTCCACTGGGAACACCACTACTTGCAGGCCCTGGCGCGATTGTTGCAACCATGATTTATGTGCAGAAGGCAGATACCAACGCTCAGATTCTTGGTTTGGTAATTGCCATTTTGGCCGTGCACCTGATTATCGGAACTGTACTGATGGCATCGACAAAAATCGTTGGCCTAATCAAGGATTCAGGAGTAACACTTCTTGCAAGTATTGCGGGTCTCTTACTTGCAGCTATTGCTGTTCAGATGTTGGCAAATGCAATTAAGGCATTTGCTGCGAGTTAATTACTCAGAAATTCGCTTGGTACGGGTGCGTTCGCGCTTGATGCGATCGGCTGCTGGCTTCTTTGGCTCAACTGCCTTCTCACTCCTTGGGCGATCACCCTTAGGTCGATCTGTCTTTGGTTTATCAACTGCAGCAGCGCTCTTCTTTGTCATACGCCCTGAAGATCCTGCAGGAATATTGAGCATTTCAAAGAGATGCTCAGATGATGAATACGTTTCAACTGGTTCTGGTAATCCGAGCACGAGCACTGTGTCAATCATCTTCCAGCGAGCAAGGTCATCCCAATCGACAAAGGTCACAGCTATTCCAGCTGCTCCTGCACGAGCAGTACGACCAATGCGGTGAACGTAAGTCTTCTCATCCTCAGGGCATTGGTAGTTAATGACGTGCGTGATGCCATCGATATCAATTCCGCGAGCTGCAACATCAGTTGCAATCAGAACATCTGATTTGCCAGCTTTAAAGTCATTAAGTGCCTTTTCACGGGCAGATTGTCCAAGATCGCCATGGATGGTTGCTGCACGGAATCCACGCTCAAAGAGATCATCTGAAGTCTTTTGTGCTGTGCGCTTGGTGCGACAGAAGACGATTGTTGGTCCGCGTCCATCTGCTTGAAGAATACGAGCAAGCATTTCAATCTTATCCATGGCATGTGCGCGAATAACATGCTGTTCAATGCGCGAGACAACTGCGCCTTCATCTTCATTATCTTGCGTACGAATATGTACTGGCTGATTCATGAAGCGGCGAGCGAGAGCGATGATGTCGCCAGGCATTGTTGCCGAGAAGAGCATTGTTTGCTGGCGAGCTGGAGTACTTGTAAAGATCTTTTCAACATCGGGTAAGAAGCCAAGGTCGAGCATCTCATCTGCTTCATCAAGAACAACGCGAGAGACAAACTTGAGCGTCAATTGTCCTTGGCGATAGAGATCGAGAAGGCGGCCGGGAGTTCCAACAACGATTTCAACACCGTTGTTAAGCGCCTCAATCTGCGGTTCAAATGCGCGTCCACCGTAAACAGCGAGTGTGCGTATGCCACGGTTAAATGAGAGCTCTTCAACATCTTTGGTGACCTGAACGCAGAGTTCACGTGTTGGAACAACGATGAGTACTTGAGGTTTTCCTTGATTAGGAAGCTGGGCCCAATCTGCATCATTAGGTGCGATAACACGTTCAATAACGGGAATTCCGAATGCGAGAGTCTTACCTGTTCCTGTCTTTGCCTGACCGATGACATCGCCATCAGCGAGTGCAATAGGCATCACCATCTCTTGAATAGGAAAGGGGGAAGTGAAGCCATGCTCATGGAGAGCATCAATTGTTTCCTTGCGAAGAGGAAGATCTGCGAAAGTCAGGCTCACTTACACAACGCCGAAACCGACACGGCGTTCAGCTGGCTCGCCGATTTCGACATAACCAATCTTGTCCGCAGGGACGATGATTTCGTGTCCCTGTACATCTTGAAGAGAAAGTGGTGTCTGCGCTGTCAGAGCTGCAGTAACAGCGCTCTTGATCTCAGCGGGAGTTGAAGGGCAGTCAAAAGAGAGTTCACTTCCAACATTGATAATAGAGATACGAACTTTTGCTGCTTTTTCAGATTTCTTTGAACTCATGTGCCTATCTTATTCGCTAAGAGTCTGTACGGGGAAATCCAGAAATTCCTCGCCACATGAGGTTTTCAACGAGATCCATAGCTTGCTGACGCGTGAGTTTGCTATCACGCTCAAGCCAGTGGCGAGCTGTGACCTGGACATAACCAATTAACCCAACTCCAAGCATCATTGCAGCTTCCTTGGGAAGGCCAGTGTCATTTGAAATAACACCTGACACAGCCGCAGCACAGTCATATGTCATTCGATTGAGACGTTCACGCACTTGTGGCTCAACACTCATGTCGCTTTCAAAGAGAAGACGGAATGCTTCTCCTTCGTTCTCAATAAAGTTGAAGTAAGCCTCGATGGTCACATGCACTCGTCGCTCGTTATCAGGAGTCGAAGAAATTGCTTTCTGAATTTCAAAGACCAGTGAATCAATATGGAGATCGAGAACGGCTAGGTAGAGATCAAGCTTCGATGGGAAATGTTGGTAGAGAACTGGCTTGCTGACATTTGCTCGATCTGCAATCTCATCCATCGCTGCAGAGTGATACCCAGCCGCAGTGAAAACTTCGAGGGCAGCAGAGAGCAAAATTGCGCGTCTTTCATCGCGAGGAAGGCGAGACTTATCTGAACGCGAATTGTTTGCAGTTGCTGATTCTGTAGTCATTGTGCGAATGGTACTGAATTCGCCACGAAAGGCACAGTACGGCAGAATTACCTGCATGAAGACGCCTCCTCTAGTCACGCCAGGACCTGCGCTAACCGTTGATGAAGTGCGCCGCTACAGCCGCCATTTGATCATCCCTGATGTAGCAATGGCGGGTCAGCAACGTTTGATGAATGCAAAAGTTCTCTGCGTTGGCGCTGGCGGACTCGGCTCTCCTGCACTTATGTATCTTGCAGCGGCCGGCGTTGGCACATTGGGCATCGTTGAATTTGATACAGTCGATGAATCAAACTTGCAGCGCCAGATTATTCATGGCCAATCAGATATTGGAAAGAGCAAGGCTCTCAGCGCTAAAGAGAAGATTACCGAAATCAATCCTTACGTCAATGTCATTCTTCACGAGACTCGTCTTGATAACTCCAATGTGATGGAGATTTTTTCTCAGTACGACATCATTGTTGATGGAACAGATAACTTTGCTACACGTTATTTAGTAAACGATGCATGTGTGCTACTCAAGAAGCCGTATGTCTGGGGCTCTATCTATCGCTTTGATGGTCAGGCAAGTGTGTTCTGGGCCGAGTACGGTCCTTGCTACCGCTGTCTCTATCCAGAACCACCACCTCCAGGAATGGTTCCAAGTTGTGCCGAAGGTGGAGTGCTCGGAGTTCTCTGCGCAACCATCGGTTCTATTCAGACAACAGAGGCAATCAAAGTGCTGACAGGAGTTGGTGAACCACTGATTGGTTCATTGATGGTCTATGACGCACTCGATATGACTTTTCGTAAGATTAAGGTGCGTAAAGATCCTAACTGCCCATTGTGTAGCGAGAATGCAACACAAACTGCGCTGCTTCCTGATTACGAAGCATTCTGCGGAACTGTCTCAGAGGCAGCACAAGAGGCTAGCTCTGGCTCGACAATTACTGTGCAAGATCTCAAAGCTAAAATTGATAATAAGGATAATTTCTACCTCATCGATGTTCGTGAACCCAGTGAGTATGAAATCGTCAATATTCCAACTGCGCATCTCATTCCTAAGCAAGGATTTATCAATGGCAGTGTTCTTGCATCACTTCCACAAGATAAGCCGATAGTTCTTCACTGTAAGAGTGGAGTTCGCTCTGCTGAGTGCTTAGCAATCTTGAAGAATGCAGGCTTTGCTGATGCATCCCACGTCTTTGGTGGCGTTATTGCATGGGCTAAGCAGATCGATACAACCTTGCCGGTCTATTAATGCTCTCTAGCTATAAGGGTTATCGCATGCTGCTCGTTCATGCGCATCCTGATGATGAGACGATTAATAATGGAAGCACGATGGCGATGTACGCAGCACTCGGTGCAGATGTCACCCTCGTTACCTGCACGCGTGGTGAAGAAGGCGAAGTTCTTGTTAAGGATCTTGCACATTTAGCTGCTCACGAAACCGATTCTCTGGGTGAACATCGCGTAGGCGAGCTAGCTGATGCAATGAAAGCACTTGGCATTACTGACCATCGCTTCCTTGGTGAAGGAGAAAAGAAGTATCGCGATAGCGGGATGATGGGCACAGAGCCCAATAATCGCCCCGATGTCTTCTGGCAGGCTGACTTAGAGGAAGCATCAAGTGAGTTAGTGAAGGTTATTGATGAAGTGAAGCCACACGTACTCATCACATATGACGAGATTGGTGGTTATGGGCACCCAGATCACATTCAAGCTCACCGCGTTGCCATGCGAGCATCTGAGAAATCTTCCTGGAATATTGAAAAGATTTATTGGAATGTCATGCCACGCTCTGTTATTCAAGAGGGAATTGATGCGATGAAGAAGCTTGGCTCTGATTTCATGGGAGCTGAGAAAGCTGAAGATCTTCCCTTCGCAAAGGATGACTCTTTCGTTCATGCGATGGTTGATGGCAATGCCTATGTTGAGAAGAAGATGGATGCAATGCGAGCACACTCAACGCAGATCGAGGTAGATGGCCCATTCTTTGCACTCTCCAACAACTTAGGACTTCAAGTGTGGGGCAATGAGTACTACACCCTGGTTAAGGGAGAAAAGTCTGAGCCATTGGATTCTCGTGGACACGAGATGGATCTCTTCGCAGGAGTAACACCTTCCTAATGCAATTTCTATCCTCACTCCTCTTTGGCGCAATGATTGCTATTTCCTCAACTCTTGTGCACCAGACCTTGCCGCCAGTGGGAGTGAGCGTTGGAATCTTCGCTACCTATTTAGGTATTTGGTATGTGGGTCGCCATTATGGAAAGCGTCGCTACAAACTCATCGCCCTCATTGCTTGGTTGGCTGTGATTTCGATTGCTGGTTCATTTGGCGTTGGTGAGGAACTTCTGATTCAAGGAGATAACCAAGGCAGTGCACTCTTGACTATCGGCTTTGTTGCAGGCGTTGTTGCAGTCTTACGCAATCCTTAAGCTACTTCCAGCTCCAACTTTGACCTTCTGCTCCATCATTGATTTCAAGTCCAGCATGAGTTAATTGCTCACGTAAAGAATCACTCAAGCTCCAATTTTTCTCAGCACGCGCTGTGATACGAGCATCCAATAAGGCTTGAATCTCAGTACTTACTTCTCGTTGTTCAACTCCACGATCAAGGTCTAACCCGAACACTTGATCTGCAAAGAGAAAGAGAGCGCGTTTATCGAGTGCCCCAATAGTTGAGTCTTTTTCAATGGTGCGAATGCGCTGCATAGCTCGTGGTGTGTCGAGATCAGTTGTTAGGGCATCACTTACTTCTTGATCAAATTTCATCTCCGCACTTGTCCCAGCATTACTCAGTAGCTGTCTCCATCGTTTAAGAGTGGAATGAGCTGCTTCAAGAGATGCCCAACTTAAATCCATCTGAGAGCGGTATCGGTTCTCAAGGAGTGCAAAACGCAAGGAGAGTGGATCCAACCCACGATCAATAACATCCTGCAGCAGGACAACATTTCCTGCGCTCTTTGACATCTTGCGCCCCTCAAAGAGCAGGTGCTCGCCATGAACCCACGTATCAACGGTTTCATTACCTGTGAGTGAGTTCGATTGTGCTCGCTCATTTTCATGGTGAGGAAAACGCAGATCAATACCGCCAAGGTGAAGATCGACGTGAGCATCAAGGAGCTCAATAGACATTGCGCTGCACTCGATATGCCACCCGGGAAAACCAGCACCCCATGGTGAATCCCAAATCATTTGTGTTCGAGCACCTGCTAATTTCCAGAGCGCCCAATCTGCATGAAAACGCTTGCCACCTTCATCGGTGAATTCATATCGATGTCCTGGTTGAAGTGAATCAAGTTTATTTCCACTCAGAGCGCCATAAGTGGGGAAAGATGTTGCATCAAAGTAGACAGATCCATCGCTACCAACATAAGCGCGCTTCATCGCAATCAATTTCTCGATTGCAGTAATCATCTCAGCCATCTTCTCTGATGCTCGTGGATATGAAGCTGCTGGCTGAATATTCAGACGCTCTAAATCAATATGGAATCTATCTTCAAATTTGCGTGCAATTTCGAAAGGGTCGACCTTTGTCTTTGCAGACTCTGCCAACATCTTGTCTTCTTCAAAATCATCTGCCATATGGCCAACATCGGTGATGTTCTGCACCAAGCTCACATCAAGTCCTGTCATCTGCAGAGTGCGAGAGATGAGATCTGAGAGCAAGAAAGTGCGAAGGTTGCCCACATGAGCATCGCGATAGACAGTCGGTCCACAGCAATAGATCCGCACTACTCCGTCAGTGCCGGCAATAGTATGTAATGATTTTGATTTGGTGTCATAGATGGATAGTGAACCTGTCGACACATCACGACGATTAAATACAGGGATCACTCGAAAGGCCACGGCCTCATCAGGGTTGAAGTTCACTACTTCACCACGGCGATTGACCACAGCTGTCTCACTCTGTAAAACGCCCACGATATCTCGCACGGCCCCATCGCTATCGCGCAGGCGGATAGTCGCTCGCTTGCCGAGCGCCTGCGCTATTTGCGTGCGCAAACTCATGGAGGCCATATAGCAACCATAATCGTGCACGGGCGCTCCTGCAGGGTTAGAATTACCGCCGACCGCTCAAAAGTATTTAAAGCCCCCGGAGGACTTTCGTGACATATGTAATTGCTGAACCGTGTGTGGATGTAAAAGATAAGTCATGCCGCGAGGAGTGCCCCGTCGACTGCATCTATGACGGAACCCGCATGCTCTATATCCAGCCTGATGAATGCGTTGATTGCGGTGCGTGCGAGCCAGTATGTCCAGTGGAAGCTATCTACTACGAAGATGATGTTCCGGGACAGTGGCAGGGCTATAAGAAGATCAATACAGAATTCTTTATTGAACTCGGTTCACCTGGGGGAGCTGCGAAGGTCGGGGAGACAAATACCGACCATGCAGAAGTCACTGCTCTTGCGCCAAAAACTTCCTGATTTTCCTTGGGATGCGCTAGCCCCATACGGAGCTATCGCAAGAGCGCACCCACAAGGAGCAATCGATCTCTCGGTGGGAACACCAGTAGATCCAACTCCTGAATTTATTCAGCAAGCATTTCAGAAAGCATCTAACTCACCAGGTTATCCCGTCACCGTTGGAACTCCTGAACTGCGTGAAGCAATCACGGCATGGGCAAAGAAATATCTTGGAGCAACAGGTGACTTCGGTGTGCTTCCACTTATTGGTTCAAAAGAGTTTGTTGCATGGCTTCCTACTTTCATTGAAGCACAAAGCGTTCTCTATCCTGATGTTGCATATCCAACCTATGTGGTGGGCTCTCTTCTTGCACAAGCTGTGGCGACTCCCGTCTCACTTGATGCCACTTCATGGCCACAGGCAGATATGGCATGGGTGAACTCACCATCGAACCCGACAGGTCGCGTTCATACTGAAGCCGAGTTAAAGGCTGCAATCGATTGGTCACGCAAGCACAAGAGCGTTGTCGTCTCTGATGAGTGCTATCTCGAATTTGGAGATTCCGTAAAACCGACATCCATCTTGCAATACACAGGGGGAGATAACACCAACATTCTCTCTGTCCTCTCACTCTCCAAGCGCTCATCTATGGCGGGATATCGAGCTGCCTTTATTGTGGGAGATGCTGCGTTGATTGCTCGAATCCTTGAGGTGCGCAAACATGCAGGGATGATGGTGCCCTTGCCTGTGCAGCACGCGATGATTGCAGCTCTCTCTGATGAAAAGCATGTGACAGAACAACGTGGGCGCTATAACGCCCGTCGCGCAACACTTGCCCCCGCTCTTGTTGCAGCAGGATTTACGATCGAAGATTCAGAAGCTGGGCTCTATATTTGGGCCACCCGCAAGGAAGATTGTTGGGATTCAGTCTCATGGCTTGCAGATCTTGGCATCATCGCAACTCCCGGAATCTTCTATGGCGAAGGCGGATCATCACATATTCGTATTGCACTGACTGCAACGGATGCGCAGATAAAAGATGCTGCAGCACGCATCACCAGCAAAGTAGGTGCCAAATAATGGCTGTAGGCATTCTTTTAGTCGGTGGTTTTGGTACACGACTGAAACCTCTGACGGATGAATCACCTAAGCCGATGCTTCCTGTTGCAGGTCTTCCTGTCACAGAACATCAAATCCTTGCTGCGAAGAAAGCTGGAGTTCACACACTCGTTTTAGCAACCTCATATCTTGCAGATGTCTTTACGCCGTACTTCGGAGATGGCGCTAAATGGGGGATGAAGATCCTCTACGCCGTTGAGAAAGAACCTCTTGGCACAGGTGGTGCAATTCGTAATGCTGCAGAGCTACTTGGACGAGATGAACCAGTAGTTGTCTTCAATGGTGATGTCTTAAGTCGTCATTCGATTGCCGATCAAATCAAGTTTCATACCGATAACAAGGCAGATGTCACTCTTCACTTGATTGAAGTGGAAGATGCTCGCGCCTTTGGTTGTGTTCCAACCGATGCCGATGGTCGCGTCACAGCTTTTCTTGAGAAGATGGATAACCCAGTCACGAACTCAATCAATGCTGGATGCTATGTATTTAGCCCTGATGTCATTGATAAAATCCCTCTCGGCACAGTAGTCAGTGTTGAACGCGAAACTTTCCCCGCACTCGTTGCAAGTGGTAGGTCTGTCTTTGGATATAAAGAACAGTCCTATTGGTTAGATGTGGGCACACCAGCGGCGCTCTTTAAGGGCTCGCGCGATCTTGTTGAAGGCGATTTCCAGGCGATGGCTGGCACCACCATTGCACCCGATGCGGTGATTACCGGTGGAACATCTATCGGTGCTCGCTGCACCATTGGCGCAGGGGTTCATATCGATGACTGCATCATTGGAGATGACGTCATGATCGGCGATGGAGCCCGGCTCTCACATTCATTTATCGCCCATGGCACAGCAGTTGCCGCAGGGGTTCAGAAAAGTGCTCATTACCTCTCACAAAAGCTCGATTTACCGATAATTGTGTAGAAATCTTTTTTTTTCTTCATTTGTGCGTAAATTTCTGAGGAAAGTGTCAACCTTGGGGTTGACTCAGAGGGATTACAACGGTGTAATTCATACCTAGAGCGCGTTCTTCACACCGAAGTGCGCCCTAGTGACTTGAGGAGCTTTTCATATGCCGATCCGCCCAGAAGGAACATCGACTGGCAAGCCATCAGCCCCCACTGCTGGACCAACTATCCAACTAGCAAGTGGAGAGAATATTGAACTCTCCTGGCAAGAGCGCTCACTCTGCGCTCAGACAGATCCCGAAGCTTTCTTTCCTGAAAAGGGTGGATCTACACGCGAAGCAAAGCGTGTCTGCCTCTCATGTGATGTCCGCCAAGAGTGCCTTGAATACGCGCTCGCACATGATGAGCGTTTTGGAATCTGGGGTGGCCTCTCCGAGCGTGAGCGCCGCCGTCTCAAGCGTCGCCCTGCTTAAGCGCGCCGCTTCACCCACCGTTTCAAACGATAAGTTTCCCTTATGAGTACGCAACGCGTTTCTGCAATTCTCGTTGTCCATGATGGGTCAACGTGGTTGCCTGAAGTTGTTGCATCGATCGTCTCTCAGACGCGAAACGTTGATCAGATTCTTGCAGTCGATACTGGCTCACTTGATGGTTCGGCAAAACTTCTTAAAGGTGCTCGCATTCCAGTGACAACTCTTGATCGCGCAACAGGTTTTGGTGAAGCAGTTGCCTATGGAGTCGAAAAACTGGCAGCTCCTATAGAAGGTGATGAAGAATGGTTATGGATTCTCCATGATGATTGCGCACTGCATCCGCGCGCCCTTGAATCACTCTTAAGCGCACTCTCTGAAAGACCCAGCGTTGTGATGGCTGGACCAAAGTTACTCGGGTGGCATAACCGCACACACTTACTTGAAGTTGGTATCAGTCTTGCTAGTAACGGTGCTCGTTGGACAGGGCTTGAAGCAAATGAATATGACCAAGGTCAGCGCGATGGAATATATGAAGTTCTCTCAGTAAGTACTGCTGGAGCGCTCATCAGACGTGATGTCTTTGAAGAGCTCGGTGGGTTTGATCAAAATCTTGAACTCTTCCGCGATGATGTTGATTTTGGATGGCGAGTGCGAACAGCAGGCCACTCCGTTGCAGTGGTCACCGATGCCATTGGTTATCACGCCCAAGCTGCTAGCAATGAACGGCGTGCGGTGGATGTCAAAGGTGCTTTCCTGCATCGCCCATTACTTCTTGATCGTCGTAATGCTGCCTATGTTCTTCTAGCAAATTCAAGTTGGTACTCACTTCCTTGGTTATCCATCCAATTACTTGCAGGTGCTTTGCTGCGATCTGTTGGATATCTCTTTGCCAAACTTCCTGGATATGCAAGCGATGAGATTTTGGCAATCGCTACCCTTCTTATTCATCCCACAGAGCTTCTGAAGGCACGCAAGGCACGTAAGGCGAGCCGTTATATTTCAAGCCGCGTAGTAAAGACTTTTATTCCCTCACGGTTCACACAACTGCGAAGCTCAATTTCTCACGGATTTGAAAGCTTGCGATCGCGTTTACTGCCAGACGACGTTAATGAAAGTGTTCCTGCTGCAAGTGTTCTGAATATCAATGAAGATGAAGATTTACTTACTCCGATTTCAGTTAAGCCATGGAGATTAGTCTTTGCTCGCCCCCTCGTTGCAGTGTTCACAATTCTTGCTGTGATATCTATCTTCTGGGCACGTCACAGACTTGGCGCAGTCTCTGGGGGAGCGCTTCCGCAATCTCCCAGCAGTTTCCAAGATCTCTTTAAGCTCTATCTCCAAAGTTGGCATGAAATTGGAATGGGAAGCGGTCTATCGACGCCTCCATGGGTATTACTCCTCAGCGGTGCATCACTACTCACATTCGGCAATGTGAAGGTATTTGTCTCTCTATTCTTTCTTGCAGCCCCCTTTATATTCCTTTTGACTTCACATCAATTCCTCAAGCGCTATACCGATAACCAGTGGCTATCCGCGGGAGCATCGCTCTTATATGCACTTTCTCCTGTCTCAATTGCTGCCGTGAACTCTGGGCGCTTGGGAGTGCTTGTCTTTATAGCGCTCTTGCCAATATTTGCTGCAGGCCTTCGCAACTGGGTTGATATTGAAAAGCGCACATGGCGAAGCATCTTCGCTTATTCGCTCTTCATCTGGCTGCTCTTTGCCTTTAACCCATCGGTGCTCCTGATTCTGATTGCCGCAGTAGCGTTTGCTCTCTTTAGAGATTTTCTACGTGCGCAGAAGAACCATAAAGATCCACTCTTTATTCAGAGAGTGATTCGTAGGACTACCTTGGTGGTTCTGCCTATTCTCTTATCGGCCCCAGGTTCCTTTGCAATTTTCCTCAAGCCAACAGGACTTCTCTCAGAAATTGGACTCACTATTCCAGGCGGTGGTGCCAACTTCGCATTCTTTGCAAACCCTGGTGGTCCAGGTTCACTTCCATGGTGGTCTGTAAGCCCAATAGCGATCGTTCTCTTTGTTACATTCTTTTCAACAACTGCAGCACGCAAATTTGCAACGCTAGGTTTAATCTTCTTACTTGCTGGAACTTTCTTCAGCGCACTCGTTGTCTCAGGAAACGGTTCAGCTACCAGTACTCGTGCTAATGCAGCCACATTCATTGCAGTTGCCACCTTGCTATCGATTACGTCGGCTGTGGTGATGTTCGACAAAGTTCGCGCCCGACTTGAACAGTCACACGTGAATTACCGACACGTCTCGGTTGCACTTGTTCTACTCATTACGATGGCTTACTCAGTCACATCAACTTTCTGGCTTGTCACAGCAGGTGCCGATTCTCCTCTTCGAACTACCTCAAATGAAGTACTTCCAGCTTTTCTCTCCATTGAGAAAGATGCTAAGACTGTTGTTCTGCGTTCCTATCGCCATAACAATCAGCGCACATTGTCGTATTACATTTCACGAGGATCTGCGATTAAGTTGGGTGAACCAGATGTTGCCCCGGAAGATCTTCCAGTAATCAGATCAGCCATTGAAGGACTTGTTGATAATACTGGCGTCACATCCAGCAATATTTTCTCAACTTACGGCATTAAGTATGTGTTCTTAAAGAATCCAGTCAGCAATGATGTTGTGCAAACAATCGATGGCCTAGGCGGTTTTAATCGAACATCTGCAACAAATGCTGGAATTGTTTGGCGAGTTTTGAAAGATACTGGACGATTAAAATTTGTTGATTACTCTGGAAAAGAAATAATTCTTCCTTTCAAGGGAGTGCGCACTTATGTTCCAGCCCCAGGAACAATTACTTTGACTGAAAGCTATAGCAATGCATGGCAGATTTTCCAGGATGGATACCGCTTAGCAAAAATTGAGAATGCCAGTGAACTTCCATCATTTGAGGTCACCACAGGGGGAGATATCTCAGTCATTCACGATGGCACTATGAGACGTGGATGGATCTCACTATTCCTCATCGTCTTGGTCACCACAGTTGTTCTCGCCCTCCCTTCAGGTCGTCGCAGAAGTGAAATTGAAGATGCGGTGATTGCATGAAAAACCAACGCATATTGATCCTTGCTATCGCCACTGGAGCGGTGCTCTTTCTGAGCAACATCCTGAATTTCACAGTCTCTACTAGCAGGTTCAACACCTCATACCCAGCATCGGTATGCCCGCCGAACACAGAAGGCTTATCCACTGCTATTTCTTTAACATCACCGAAGACACTTGTGCGCAAAACTGGAACCTCATCGATGCAGACTTCAGAGGTTGGCATTAGGCGCTTTGCAGTTGCTGCACAATCTGCTGTGATTGAAGCAGGTGTCATCACTCCTGTTGCATGGCAAGTGCGCACGGGAGTGTGGGCGGGCGCTGTTCCCTGCAGTGCACCTGTTGCATCACAGTGGTTTGTTGGCGCAACCGCAGATATCACATCTAAAGGATCACTCAACGTTGTTAATAGTGGTCTAGGTCGCGCACTAGTTGAGATAAAACTCTTTACTGAAAATGGAGCAATCACTCCACGCACCATTTCACTCAAAGCAAATACCTTTACATCTATTTCGTTGGCGTCCTTGGCGCCGGGCTCTAAGCAGATTGCCATCCACTTACTTCCTCGTTCAGGACGCGTGAATGGATTTGTCATCGATGAACGTGGCAAAGGGTTAAAGGCCCTCGGTGGAGATATCGTGAATTCAACAGGGGAGCCAATAAAGAAGTTGCAAATCCCTGCGATACCTCAGCAGACCGGAAGGCGGGGCTCCACACCACATACTCTGCGCCTTCTTGTTCCAGGTGATGTTGATGCGCGAATTACTGCGGTAATCAAATCAACAGATGGAACATTTGCCCCAGCTGGTATTGATGGAAGAGTGATTGCACATAAGAAAGTCATTGAAATTCCCCTGGATGTGACGATGGAATCTGGAAAATTTGCACTGCATATTTCATCGGATCAACCAATCCTTGGCTCTGTCTTCTCTCAGACTTTGGTGAAGGGAAAGCGTGACTTTGTCTGGAGTACTGCAGCCGAAGATCTGACTGAGTACACCCTTGCCACAACAGGATTGGCTCCTACCCTTGTATTTACTGGCACTGGCATCAAGGTCAATCTGGAGCTGACCTATACCAATGGCAAAACGAAGACAATCAAGATTGCAGCCGAGGATATTGCAACCTATGTCGTTCCTGATTCTGTGCGAGCAGTCTCATTTAGCGCAATCTCATCGGGCACATCGGGCGCTGCACTGATCGCATCCAAGAGTGGCTATGGCTACATCCCACTCAATGCTGGCAGCGTTCTAGCAAAATCTTCTGTACCCGCATCGAATATTCGAGTACTCAATCCCTAACTTTGGGACTCACCCCCACTAATCTTGTTGACATGAGTAATCAAGTACGGACAGGTCGCGTGTGTTCACGTGTGACTTGTCGCTCCGTCGCATCGATGACTCTGACATATATCTATGCAGATTCCACAGCAGTCCTAGGTCCACTTGCTACTTTCTCTGAACCACATTCCTATGATCTCTGCGAAAAGCATTCAGCGCGGCTTACAGTTCCCAATGGTTGGAATGTAATTCGTCAGAGCGTTGATGTTGATAGCGCTGGACCCAGTGATGATGATTTGATGGCAATTGCAGATGCAGTCCGCGAAGTAGCTCAGGTTGCACTTGCCTCTGAGCACGAAGTATCAACATCGCCATCCCAGTCAAGCGTGGGTCGACGTGGTCACTTACGCGCAGTCCCTTCCTAATTTCTATTTCCACACTCTTCTCTTTACGATATCCATATGAGCGCATCTATCTTTAAGGCCTACGACATACGTGGTCTAGTCGATAAAGAACTCACCCCTGATTTTGCCTTTGCTACAGGTGTTGCCGTTGCTCGATTTCTTGAATTAGAGCGCGAACCGGGCACTGTGGTAATCGGTGAAGATATGCGCCCATCATCTCCCACACTTGCAACTGCATTTGCTGCAGGAATTACCTCTCAAGGACTTGATGTCATTCGTATTGGATTAGCCTCAACAGATATGTTGTATTTCGCATCAGGAAAGCTCAATCTTCCAGGTGCGATGTTCACTGCAAGCCATAATCCTGCTGCCTACAACGGAATCAAACTCTGCTTGAGTGGCGCAAGACCCATTGGTAAAGAGTCGGGTCTAGTAACCATTGAAAACTTCGTCAAAGAAGGAACTCCTATGGCGATGCGTAACGTTGGAGTTGAGAAGACGCAGAACATGCTTGAGGAGTATGTCGATCACCTTCTCTCACTCGTTAATGTCTCAGCCATTCGACCACTGAAAATTGTTATTGATGCCGGTAATGGAATGGGTGGATACACAGCACCTGCAGTCTTTAAGCGCCTGAACGCTGAAGTTATTGAGATGTATTTTGAGCTCGATGGCACCTTCCCCAACCATGAAGCAAATCCGATTGAGCCATCAAATCTTAAAGATCTCCAGAAGGCCGTGAAGAAGCATGCCGCAGATGTTGGTCTTGCCTTTGATGGCGATGCCGATCGCTGCTTCCTTGTGGATGAGAATGGAGATCTCGTAAATCCATCTTCTCTCACATCTTTGATAGCCACCCGCGAACTCAAACTCCATCCAGGCTCAAACATTATTTATAACTTAATCTCATCGCGCGCGGTGAAGGAAGTTGTTGAAGAAAATGGTGGCACTGCAGTTCGCTCACGAGTGGGCCACTCTTATATTAAGAAGTTGATGGCTGAGACAAACGCTGTATTCGGGGGAGAGCACTCAGGTCACTTCTACTTCCGCGATTTCTGGAAGGCAGATTCAGGAATGCTTGCAGCCCTCCACGCAATCGCAGCTCTTGGAGAAACAAAGACTTCTCTGTCAAAACTTCTAGCTCCATTTAATCGATATCACTCAAGCGGTGAAATCAATTCAACGGTTTCAGATGCAAAAGCTGCGATGGCTAAAATTGAAGGAATCTATGGAGAGAAAGATGGCGTTGAAGTTGATCATCTGGATGGCCTGACCATCAGCGGCGATACCTGGTGGTTTAACCTTCGCGCATCCAATACCGAGCCCCTCCTTCGACTCAACGTTGAGGCTTCAACAGAGGCCCGCATGAAGAAGGTTCGAGATGATGTACTTAACACGATCCGCGGATAAGCCCTTTTCACCTTTTTTCACACCTTCCACTAACCTATGTCCATAGCCGACTAGCACAGTAGAGCCCTACGCCGAAGGTCAAGCGAATAAAACAGCCGTTTTTACATTAGGGAGAAAAATACACATGACACCTGTCACAACTATTCCAAAGCATGACATTGCAGATGCATCACTTGCTGAAGCTGGCCGTAAGAAGATCGAATGGGCAGAGCGCAATATGCCTGTGCTTGCTCAGATACGTGAGCGTTTTGAAAAGTCACAACCATTCGTAGGCGTACGTATCGCAGCTTGTATGCACGTCACAACTGAGACAGCAAACTTGATGCGCGTTCTTAAAGCAGGGGGCGCTGATATCGCACTCTGTGCTTCAAACCCACTTTCAACACAAGATGACACAGCAGCTGCGCTGGTTCACGAATACGGTATTTCAGTATTTGCACGTAACTCAGTCGACCGTGATGGTTACTACGCGCACATCAACGCAGCACTTGATATCAACCCACACCAAGTCTTTGATGATGGTTGCGACCTCGTGAACACTCTTCACACAACCCGTAAGGAACTTCTTCCCAACATCGCTGGTGGATGCGAGGAGACAACAACGGGTGTTATCCGTCTGAACCAGATGGCAAAAGATGGCGCACTGACTTTCCCAATGATCGCTGTCAATGACACTGATACAAAGCACATGTTTGATAACCGTTATGGAACAGGTCAGTCAACACTGGATGCTGTATTCCGTGCGACTAACTTCCTTCTTGCAGGACGCATCGTCGTCGTTGCTGGATTTGGTTACTGCGGTAAGGGCGTTGCAGAGCGTGCCAAGGGCATGGGCGCTGATGTTGTTGTCACTGAAATCGACCCAACAAAGGCACTTGATGCAATGATGCAGGGTTTCCGCGTTATGCCAATGGTTGATGCTGCAAAGGTCGGCGATGTATTCATTACCGTTACAGGTAACCGCGATGTTCTTCGCGATGAGCACTTCGCAGTGATGAAGGATGGCGCAATCATGGCCAACTCAGGTCACTTTGATATCGAAATCGATGTTGCATGGCTTGAGCAGAACTCAGTAAAGAAGAACGAGAAGATGCGTCACCAGACTGACGAATACGTCATGAAGGATGGCCGTCGCCTACTTCTTCTTGCAGAAGGACGCCTTGTAAACCTTGGAGCTGCAGAAGGTCACCCAGCATCAGTAATGGATATGTCATTCTCTGATCAGGCACTCACAGCTGAATACTTAGTCAAGGAAGCAAAGAATCTTCCAGCTGGTGTTCACGAAGTTCCTACATACATTGATAAGGAAGTTGCTTCACTCAAGCTCAAGTCAATGGGTGGACGCATCGACACACTTACACCTGCACAAGATATGTACCTCAACTCTTGGGAGCACGGTTCATAAATGACCTTGGTTATGGTCGTCGATGACGATCAAGACCTTGCAGAAATGCTTGGAATTGTTCTCACAAGTTCAGGCTTCGATGTAGATCTTGTCAGTCGCGGAGATGAGGCGCTGGAGGTATTTAGAAATAATCCTCCAGACCTCGTCTTACTCGATGTGATGTTGCCAGGAATTGATGGCATTGAGGTCTGCAGATTAATCAGACAAGAATCAATGGTTCCAATCGTCATGCTCAGCGCTAAAGGTGAAACACAGGACATTGTCCGTGGCCTTGAAGCTGGCGCAGATGATTACATGCAAAAGCCCTTTCGCGATAAGGCCGAACTCATTGCTCGAATTCGCACACGTCTTCGTCGCACCAATGCCGATGTCACAGGTCTACTCACCATCGGTGATCTCACCATCGATGTGACTGCCCATGAAGTCCATCGTGGCGCCACATCTATTCAGCTCACACGACTTGAGTTCGATCTTTTAGTTGCACTTGCTAAAGATCCAGGACGAGTCTTCACACGTGATGCACTTTTAAGCGAAGTCTGGGGCTATCGCCACAGCACCGATACTCGTTTAGTGAATGTGCACGTACAGCGACTTCGTTCCAAGATTGAGCACGACCCTGAACATCCTGAAATCGTTATGACAGTGCGCGGTGTTGGCTATAAGGCGGGCGGCCCAGCGTAAGGGGCTTACTCTCCATGTTGGGCATTCGTCGAGCACTATCGCAATCACTTGCAACCAAAGTTATTCTCTCGACGGTTCTACTCTCACTCGGTGTTATCTCACTAGTTGGTTCTGCGCTCAACTCCCGCCTATCTGATGGCCTTCAATCATCTGCTTTTAACTCAGCTCTTTCAGAATCAAAATTCACCTTCTTTGACGCCGAATACAAGCTGGCGATATCTAGAAACTCAACGGTGGAAGAGCGAAAGAAGATCCTTGCTAACATTGTTGTGAATGCCACGACTCAAGTAGTGAAAGAAGCGCGACGAGAAATCATCTTCCTCAAGGTTCCGGTAAATACTAATAAAAAGGTTTCTTACGAGATGGCTTCAGCGCGCATTAAGAGCTCCTCTATCCCGGCCGAGCTAAGGAAGAGAGTTGTCTCTGGAACTAAGATTGAAAATAGCTATGCCCAGGCGAAAGAGAACTCAGGAGTATCTCGACAAGTACTGATCGTAGGAAAGAAAGTAAACATTCCTTCAGGCGGACAGTATGAAATGTATATTATCTTCTCTCTTGAAAATCAGACAGCTACCTTAGCGCTCATTCGAAACTCTCTTCTCTTCACAGGATTTGGACTGATCTTTCTGATTGGCTTGATTACATGGCTGGTAGTGCGACAAGTTGTCCGGCCCGTACGTGATGCTGCGCGCATCGCAACGCAATTTACCTTGGGTGATTTCAGCCAGCGAATGAAAATCGAATCTCAGGATGAGATGGCAACCCTTGCCAATTCATATAACGAGATGGCGCAATCTATTGAGCAGCAGATCACCCGTCTTGAAAACCTTTCTCGTGTACAGCAACGTTTTGTTTCGGATGTTTCTCATGAACTGCGCACACCACTGACCACCCTTCGTATGGCATCTGAAGTTATCTATAACCAGCGCACATCATTTGACCCATTGGTTGCACGAAGTTCTGAACTCTTAGCAGCCCAGATTGATCGCTTCGAGCGATTACTTGAAGACCTGCTTGAAGTAAGTCGATTCGATGCAGAGGTCGCAGTCCTTGAGCCGGTTGACTTTGATGTCGTTGCACTTGTGCAGAAATGCGTCAAAGATTTTGAGCTAGGCGATATTGATACAGAGTCAGGTATTCGAGTTCTTTGTGAGGTAGGCAAGGTCAATATTCAGGCTGATGTCAGGCGCGTTGAGCGCATTATGCGTAATCTCTTATCTAATGCCCTCGATCATGCCGACGGTCAGCAAGTAATCGTCACCATCGTTGCAACCGATAGTGATGTCGGTATTGCTGTGCGAGATTTTGGCTCTGGCTTGGATGAATCATCATTGATACGAGTCTTCGACCGATTCTGGCGCGCAGACCCTTCCCGTGCTCGAGTTCGTGGCGGCACTGGCCTTGGTCTATCGATTGCGCTCGAAGATGCCCGACTACATAACGGCGAACTCGATGCGTGGGGCCGACCAGGCCTTGGAGCTCAATTTGTACTTACCCTGCCACGCAAAGCGGGAGAATCTATTGAAGGACGACCAATAAAGGCTGCGCCAAAAGATTTCCACGAAGAGAATTTTTATCTGTAAATAGCTCTAGCCTCTCGTTCACAATGCGCGAGTGAGAAGCATTCAAGCCCTGCAAGAAATGATATTTCCTGTCCGTTGTCTGGGATGTTCAGCTTTGGGGCTTTCAATCTGTTCGCTCTGTCGCAGCCAATGGCACCCACATATCTTCACGCGCAATTCTCGAAGCAATCCGAAATTCCCAATCTATTCAGCGATTGAGTATTCACCGATTGCAGGAAAGGTGCTTCTTGCTGCCAAAGAAAATGGCCTGGTTCAGGCAGATGAATTGATGATCGATGCTCTTAAGAAATCACTTTCATACTGTGTGAAGGAGCAAGGAATTGGAATGCTCATTCCGATTCCATCACGACCTAGCATCGCACGATTGCGAGGGCGGCAATTTATGTGTGATTTGTCAGAGCAACTGAGCAAGAGCTGCGGATTGCCGACATTTGAAAATCTCATACATGTAAGAAAAGTGAGAGATCAATCAGCACTGGATGCAAGAGCGAGAGTTGAAAACTTAGCGGGAGCACTTAAAGGGCTGAGATATCTCAGTGGAAAGGCTTTTTTGATTGACGACCTCGTCACAACAGGGGCAACTATGCATGAAGCTGCGCGAGCCCTGCGTGAACTGGGCATTGAGGTGGCAGCCGGCGTAACAGCCTGCGTTGCAGAACCCCTACGATAAGGGGGTTGATTTAGCGCCCTGTAGTACAGCAACTGGAAGGTAGACCGATGGCTTCAATTCTCGATCGAATCATGCGAGCTGGCGAAGGTAAAATCCTTCGCGACTTGAGCAAGATCGTCGACAAGGTCAATGCCCTTGAAGCTTCCATCACTCCACTATCTGACGAGCAGCTGCGCGCAAAGACAGAAGAATTCAAGTCACGCTTTACACAAGGTGAAACTCTTGATGACCTAATGCCAGAGGCATTTGCAGTTGTCCGTGAAGCAGCACAGCGCACCTTGGGTCAGCGTCATTACGATGTTCAGTTAATGGGCGGGGCAGCACTTCACAGCGGAAATATCGCCGAAATGCGTACCGGTGAAGGAAAGACTCTCGTTGCAACTCTTCCTTCCTACCTCAATGCTCTTGCAGGTCGAGGTGTTCACGTCGTTACAGTCAATGATTATCTCGCTGAGCGCGATAGTGAATGGATGGGTCGTATCCATCGTTTCCTTGGTTTAAGCGTTGGCGTCATTCTTAACAGTATGACTCCTGCAGAGCGTCGCGCTGCATATATGTCAGATATTACCTACGGCACAAACAATGAATTTGGCTTTGATTACCTTCGCGACAATATGGCGTGGTCACTCGAAGATTGTGTTCAGCGTGATCATTTCTTCGCAGTTGTCGATGAAGTGGACTCCATTCTTATCGATGAAGCTCGTACACCTCTGATCATCAGCGGACCAGCTGATAAAGCAACCAAGTGGTATGTCGAGTTTGCAAATATTGCGGGCAAGCTCCAGCGTGATGCGCACTATGAGGTTGATGAGAAGAAGAAGACCGTCGGCATTCTTGAAGATGGCGTCACAAAGGTCGAAGAGCTTCTTAAGATTGAAAACCTCTATGAGGCAGCAAATACAACGCTGATTGGCTATCTCAATAACTCAGTGCGCGCTAAAGAGCTCTTTAAGCGCGATAAGGATTATGTAGTGATGAATGGCGAGCTTTTGATCGTTGATGAGCACACAGGACGCATGCTGGCAGGGCGTCGCTATAGCGAAGGTCTACACCAAGCACTTGAGGCAAAAGAACGTATTGAAATCAAAGATGAGAACCAGACTCTGGCAACGATTACGCTGCAGAACTACTTCCGTCTCTACGAAACTATTTCAGGCATGACAGGTACTGCCATGACTGAGGCATCTGAATTCCACCAAATCTACAAGCTTGGTGTTGTTCCTATTCCTACAAACCGCGATATGCAACGCCTTGATCAAGCTGACTTGGTCTATAAATCTGAAGTAGGAAAGTTTGCAGCCGTTACTCGCGATATCGTCGAACGCCATCGCAAAGGCCAGCCAGTATTGGTCGGAACTGTCAGCGTTGAAAAGTCTGAAGAACTCTCAGCATTCTTAAAGAAAGCGGGCGTTCCCCACGAAGTATTGAACGCTAAACATCATGAGCGCGAAGCAGCAATCGTTGCTCGCGCAGGCGTGAAGGGCGCAGTCACCGTTGCAACCAATATGGCAGGTCGCGGTACTGACATCATGCTCGGTGGAAACCCTGAGTTCATGGCAGATTTCGAACTTCAACGTCGTGGGCTTTCTCCAGTAGATAACGCACCTGAGTATGAAGCTGCATGGCCAGCAGAGATTGCAAAGCAGAAAGATGCAATCGCTAGAGAACATGAAGAAGTGATTTCACTGGGCGGTCTCTATGTATTAGGAACTGAGCGCCACGAATCACGTCGTATTGATAACCAGCTGCGTGGTCGTTCAGGTCGCCAAGGCGATCCTGGTGAATCTCGTTTTTATCTCTCACTTCAAGATGATTTGATGCGCCGCTTTAACTCAGGAATTGTTGAGCGAGTATTAGCAGCTGCAGGACTACCTGAAGATGAACCCATCGAATCCAAGATGGTCTCAAATGCAATTCGCTCAGCCCAGACACAGGTTGAAGCTCAGAACTTTGAAATCCGAAAGAATGTTTTGAAGTATGACGATGTCATGAACCGCCAACGTGAAGTGATTTATGGAGAGCGCCGCTTAGTTCTTGAAGGTAAAGATATCGGTGAGCAGGTCAATGACTTTATGGCAGATACTTTGTCTGCATATGTGCGTGCAGCTGCTGCACAAGGTTTTGGAGAAGATTGGGATCTAGCGCAGCTCTGGACAGCTCTCAAGCTTATCTATCCAATTTCATTTACACCTGAGCAGATCATCGCTGAGGTTGGATCATCTTCAGCACTCGATGTTGATTTTCTTGAGGCTCGCATCCTGGATGATGCAGCTGCTGCATATAAGAAGCGCGAAGAAGATCTTGGCGTCGATGTATTACGCGAGCTCGAGCGCAAGGTTCTACTCTCTGTCCTTGATCGCAAGTGGCGCGAGCACCTCTATGAGATGGATTATCTCCAAGAGGGAATTGGACTTCGTGCCATGGCACAACGTGACCCATTGGTTGAATATCAGCGCGAAGGATATGAACTCTTTGCAGCGATGATGGATGCTATTAAGGAAGAGCTTGCAAGCCTTGTCTTTAACGTTGAAGTCACTATCGAAGGTGATGGATCACAGGTGAAAGCTCGCGGCGTTGATGAGAAGCCAGCTCAAACTGCGCCGTTGAAATACACAGCAGCAGATGAAAATGGTGTTGCTTCATC
>JAPLBL010000060.1 GCA_026392765.1 Actinomycetota bacterium | reverse complement strand
GCAAGGACAACGGTTGCAGCAAGACTTGATTCGATTCTCTTGAGTCCATACATAAAAAGCACATAGCCAATGGATGTGGTGATGAGGCCCAGCCATAGGACGGTTAATGCACCCTTGGATGTCAGGATCCAATCTGGGTTCTGCGTGAAGAGGAATGGAGAACTGACAAGTGCTGCTACTCCAAATGTCGTCGCAGTCAGCCACATATCTTGAGCTCCACGTGCGAGTGAGCGTCTACAAACCACGTTAAAAACAGCAAAGCCAAAACCTGCAAGAACGGCTAGCGCCACTCCCTTACCATTGAAAGAGGCAACCCCATTTGTTGTTCCAACTAGAACTATGCCAAGGATTGTGATGGAAGTTCCTAGATACCAATTCTGCTGTGGTTTCTCCCCCATGAGTAAATACGCAACTATCGCCGAGAGAGTCGGTGCTGCGCCTAGTGCGGTAACAGTCGCAATTGCAATACCGGTTGAGTGGACTGCACTAAAGAAGGTGAGCTGATACATCCCGATACCCACGCCACAAATAATGAGATCGCGCGCAGGCATGCGTACTTGCCCGCGGCTATGACGTTGGAAATATGCAAAGAAGAAGAGGAAGAGTGAGCCACAGATTAATCTGGCTGAAGCAACTGCCACAGGAGATATATCTGGAACGCCGAGTTGCTGCGTGGTTCCTGTGGTTCCGAAACAGAGAGCAGCTCCCAATACCGCAAAGATTCCTGCTCTCTGATTGGTAGTACTCATTAGGCGATGATACTCGTATGATGCGCGCATGACCTTTCGCGCCGTGAAACCAATTGATGCAACTTCGTATGGAATTGATATCCCAGACAATAGTAAAAACGAAGTCGATTCCTTCATCGCTGCGGCCGCACTTGCTGCTCCCGCACTTGCTCAGCAATCTCCCAAGGAACGTGCACAGTTACTCCGCGAAATCGCAACGCAGATTGAAGCATCACGCGCCGCTCTCATTGAATCAGCGTGTGCCGAAACAGCCCTACCTGAAGCACGTATTGCAGGCGAAATCACTCGCACGACAGCCCAATTTGAACTTTTCGCTCGCTTAGTTGAGACCGGAAAACATCTCGGTGTTGTTATTGATAAGGCAGATCCTAATTACTCCCCCGCACCACGACCTGATCTTCGCAAGATGAATGCGCCACTCGGCGTCGTTGCAATCTTTGCTGCAAGTAACTTCCCGCTGGCATTTTCTGTAGCCGGTGGCGATGCTGCATCTGCTATCGCATCCGGAAACGCAGTAGTTGCAAAAGCGCACCCATCACATCCCAATACATGCGCAATTGTTGAGAAGGCAATCAAGGCAGCACTTGCCAAGTGCAAGCTTTCACAAGACTCCTATGCGATCGTGCAAGGCACTGATCCTCAGATAACACATTGGCTTGCCCTGCACCCAGCTGTTAAGGCAATTGGCTTTACAGGATCTGAAATCGTCGGGCGCATCCTTGTTGATTTAGCAGCTACTCGCCCTGAACCCATTCCTGTCTATGCGGAAATGGGAAGTTTGAATCCAATCTTTGTCACAAGTTCTGCAATCGCTGATCGATCAGAA
>JAPLBL010000093.1 GCA_026392765.1 Actinomycetota bacterium | reverse complement strand
TCTATGCGGTGCGCGTTTTTTGTAGCGACTTGGATACTCAAGAACCGAACATAGGAGCAGAAATCACAACAGAGCCACGCATTAACGACCGTATCCGCACACCCCAGATTCGTCTCATCAATTACACCGGTGAACAAGTTGGAGTGGTAGATATCGAAGCAGCGCTAGCAATGGCAGATGAAATCGGACTTGATCTCGTTGAGATCGCACCCGAAGCTAATCCGCCAGTGTGCAAGATCATGGACTTCGGCAAGTACAAGTACCAGGAAGCACAGAAAGCTCGCGAAGCACGTCAGAACCAGACCCACATTGTGGTGAAGGAAGTGCGTATGACACCAAAGATCGAAAATCACGACTACGAGACAAAGCGCTCAGCAGTCGAGAAGTTCCTCAAAGGTGGCGACAAGGTGAAGATCACGATGAAGTTCCGTGGCCGTGAGCAAACACGTCCAGAGCTTGGGTTCAAACTCTTGCAACGTCTTGCAGAAGATGTGAAAGAGATTGCATTCGTGGAGTTCGCTCCTAAGCAAGAAGGTCGACAAATGACGATGGTCCTAGGGCCAACGAAGAAGAAGACCGAAGCGGTAGCAGAACAGAAAGCGGCGCGAGCTGCCAAAGTGAAGGCTGCTGAAGAAGAAGCAGCCGCACAATAGGTTTTAAGAGATTTTTCACAACGACGAAGTAACAGGAGAAGATAAATGCCAAAGATGAAAACCCACAGTGGTGCGAAGAAGACCTTCCGCGTCACAGGTACAGGAAAGATCATGCACGAGCGTGCAGGCAAGCGCCACCTTTTGGAGCACAAGTCATCACGCGTTACTCGTCGTTTGAGTCAAGAATCATCAGCTAAAAAGACCGTCACTATGACAGCCAAGCGCATGCTTGGTTTGAAGTAAGGGAGTAGATCAATGAGAGTCAAGCGCGGAGTACACGCAGCAAAGAAGCGTCGCACAACTCTTGAGCGCGCAGCCGGATATCGCGGTCAGCGTTCACGTCTTTTCACAAAGGCGAAGGAGCAAGTAACGCACTCAATGGTTTACGCCTTCAACGATCGTAAAGATAAGAAGGGCGATTTCCGTCAGCTATGGATTCAGCGTATTAACGCTGCAGCTCGCGAAAACGGAATGACCTATAACCGCTTCATCCAGGGCCTTAAGGCATCTGGGCTTGAAGTAGATCGTCGCGTTCTTTCAGATATCGCGACGAATGATCCAGCTGCATTTAAGGTTCTCGTGGATGTTTCACGCAAGAACCTTCCTGCAGCATAAGTAATACATACCAATGATTGAGAGCCTTCACTCGCCACATGTTGCGCGAGTGAAGGCTCTTATTGGTTCTAAGGGTGCACGAGAGCGTCGCGAACAAGGACTCTTCGTCGCAGAAGGCGTGCAATGCGCCCGTGAGGCTCTGACTTCAGAGAGCGGCCCACAACTTAAAATCCTTTACGCCACAGAAAATGGTCTTTCAAAGATTTCTGAGCTCGATTTAGATTCTGTTGAAATTGTTGAAGTAACCGATGCGGTCTTAAAGGCCATGTCTGACACGGTCTCACCGCAAGGACTCATCTCACTTTGCTATAAACCTGAAGCAAAGTTTGCAGATCTTAAAGCAACGGGATCATCAACCTTCATCTATCTCCATGAGATCCAAGATCCGGGCAACGCTGGAACAATCCTGCGAACAGCCGATGCAATGGGAATCTCTGCAGTGATTACCTCCCCAGATTCCGTTGATATGTATTCGCCCAAGGTAGTTCGCGCTACAGCAGGCTCTCTATGGAATATCCCTGTCTTTGAAGGTATCTCTTTCGACAGAGTTAATAAGCAATTTTCAGGCATCCAGAAATTCCTTCTTTCATCCCATGCATCCACATCGATTCTTGATATTTCGATCCCAGGTGATTGCATAGCAATCTTTGGCAATGAAGCCAGGGGAGTAGATGCATCAGCTCTCGGGGTCAGTGTTACGGAAGTGACCATTCCAATGGCTGGCCGTGCTGAAAGTCTTAACTTATCTGCCGCCGCATCTATCGTTATGTTCACCCTTTCTTCAAAGGTGGCAGGTTAGAATTACCTCCATGAATCCGGCAGATATTGCATCGTGGATAAGCGATGCTCAGAAAGCATTCTCTGCCGCTTCCGACCTCGATTCATTGAAGGTTGCTCGCCTTGCTCATACCGGCGATAAGGCACCGATCTCGCTAGCAAGTCGTGCACTCGGTTCCCTCTCTCCGGATGAGAAGGCATCTGCTGGAAAACTCATCGGTGATGCCAAGGCTGAGATCGCGAAAGCTCTTGCAGATGCAACGGAGAAGTTGGAAATTGCACGCGATGCGAAGGTTCTTCTTGAAGAAGTAGTCGATATAACTCTTCCTGTTCAGCGCACACATCGCGGCGGACTACACCCAATCTCCATCATTAAGAATGAGATCTCAGATTTCTTTATCGAACAGGGTTATGCAGTGGAGGAAGGCCCAGAGCTTGAATCTGGTTGGCTTAACTTTGATGCGCTCAATATTCCAGCAGATCACCCGGCGCGAACTATGCAAGATACTTTTTTTATCGAACCGGTTGAATCTGGCGTGGTACTTCGCACGCACACTTCACCAGTGCAGATTCGCACCATGTTGACCCAGGAGCCTCCGATCTATGTCATCTGTCCAGGTCGCACATTCCGCGCCGATGAACTCGATGCAACCCACAGTCCTGTATTTCATCAGGTTGAAGGATTGGTCGTTGATAAGGGCATCACGATGGCTCACCTCAAAGGAACGCTCGATAACTTTGCTCGCCATATGTTTGGACCCGATGTCACAACTCGACTTCGACCATCCTTCTTCCCCTTCACCGAACCTAGC
>JAPLBL010000001.1 GCA_026392765.1 Actinomycetota bacterium | reverse complement strand
AAGGTGGAATCGCATAATGGCTATTAAGCGCGGTGGTCTTGGAACAAATCTTGATTCACTTATCCCAACATCCCTCACTGTTGCAGGCACAGAAGTTGCACAACAGAATGAAATTCCTATCAACCAAATCTTTCCTAACCCACGACAGCCTCGCACAGTCTTTGATGAGACTGCGCTTAATGAATTAATCTCATCGATTAAATCAATCGGTATCTTGCAACCACCTGTTGTTCGCAAGGTGTCCGATAATAAATATGAACTCATTATGGGAGAGCGTCGCTATCGCGCAGCAAAAGCTGCAGGACTTACTTCAATTCCTGTCATCATTCGCCAAACTCCAGATAATGAATTACTTCGCGATGCTCTCATTGAAAATATTCACCGCAGCAACCTCAATCCATTGGAAGAAGGTGCTGCATATGCACAACTTCTAACTGACTTTGGCTGCACACATGATGAGCTTGCACTCAAGCTTGGTCGCTCACGACCACTGATCTCCAACACCATCCGTCTTCTTAATCTGCCAGATGCTGTGCAGCGCAAAGTGGCAGCAGGAGTTATCTCTGCAGGACATGCACGCGCACTCCTTGGTCTTACAGATTCTGCCGATATTGAAAAGCTAGCATCTCGCATCGTTGCTGAAGGATTATCTGTGCGGGCAGTCGAAGAGATCATTGCAACGATGAAACCAAGTACAAAGACAACAAAGAAATCTGCAACCAAAGGTGTCTCTGGTGCGGGGCTTGCCGCTGCTGAATTGTTAAGTGATTACCTTGATACACGCGTCAGCGTTGAGAGCGGCAAAGGAAAAGGAAAGATTGTTATTGAATTTGCTGGCAGCGAAGACTTGCAGCGCATCGTTGATTTAATCGAAGGAAAGTAAAGAAGTATTACTTGATTGCAGTGCCGCGGCGCTGCATCTCTTGCTTAATCACCCCACCGAGAGCTTTCACACCTTCGCGGATTCGCTCAGGGGTTGGGTGGCAGTAAGAAAGTCGCATCGACCATGAGCCAAGTCCATCTGCATAGAAAGCATTTCCTGGAACATAGGCAACCTTTGCAACAATCGCCTTTGGCATCAAAGCTTTTGTATCGATCTCAGCAGGAAGATTGACCCAGACATAGAAACCGCCGCCAGGCTTTGTCCATGTTGCCTCCGCAGGGAAGTGTTGTTCAAGTGATTCCAGCATCGCATCGCGGCGCACCTTATAGAGCTCACAGAAGCTTGCAATCTGATCACGCCATGGCTGATCTGCTAAATAACTGGCAATTGTTAATTGTGTGAAGTTTGAAGGACAAAGAATTGATGATTCCGAAGCAATCACTAACTTATCTTTGAGTGATTGTGGAACAAGAGCCCAGCCCACACGAAGACCTGATGCGATTGTCTTTGAAAATGAACCTAAGTAGATGACATTCTCTGAATCTTCAGCCCGCATCGCATTTGGTGATGGCTTATCAAAGCCAAGAAGGCCATAAGGGTTATCTTCCACAACAAAGATCTCGGCTTCGCGGCAGATAGCCAGGATCTCTGTGCGGCGATCTGCTGGAAGGCAGACACCGGTTGGATTTTGGTAGTTAGGAATCAAATAGAGGAATTTAATCTTGCGACCTGCTGCGCGAACGCTCTTGATTGCAGCGCGCAGTGATTCAGGGATCATTCCATCTTGATCCATCTCAACGTGAACGACAGATGCTTCATATTGGCGGAATGTTCCAAGTGCTCCCACATAAGAAGGTGCTTCAACGAGAACAACATCGCCTGGATCGATAAAGATACGAGAGATGAGATCGAGTGCTTGCTGGGAACCAGTTGTCACAACAATGTCATCAGCATTGGCGCGAATTCCTTCAAGTGCCATCACATCGCAGATCTGTTCGCGAAGCTTGGGATGGCCTTGTCCGCTTCCATATTGAAGAGCTTCAGCGCCATTGGTGAGAATAAGTTCATTGACAACGCCAGCCATCATCTCCATAGGAAGGGCTGAAAGATTTGGCATTCCACCTGCAAGTGAAACAATTTCAGGACGCGATGCAACAGCAAAGAGTGAGCGAATTTCAGATGGCAGCATTCCGGCAGCTCGCGCAGCAAATCTCGTCTCGAGATGTTGTGGGGCACCAGTTTGATAGCGAATTGAAAGCTCAGACATAAGGATTAGTCTCCCACAAACCTTTAGATGCCTGCGCGCCGATTATCGGCGGATGCCGGCGCTACGAAGGTCAGAAATTCGCAAAGTTCCCGTCTTTGCATCATCTTCGGCAGCTAAATACAGGCGCTGAATAGCAATAACAAAACTTTCAGCAACGGTATCGCGAAAATCAGGGCGGGCAAGGCGATCGGCATCGCCATCGTTGGATGCATATCCAAGATCTACGCGAACGGCAGGTGCCTTTGTCAGACGCAGTGAATCCCAAGTCTTTGCATGGGTGCGACAGTTAAGAAAATCTGTGCGCGCACAAATTTCGCGCTGCACTAAAGATGCAAATCTCTCTCCCACAATCGAATGAATGCCATGCTGGTCATGGCCATAGAAGAAGGTTGCAACACCGCGCGCTGCAGAGTTTGTGTGGTGATCAACGTGTAGTGAGATTAATAAATCTGCGCCATTTTGATTGGTGAAGGTAATGCGCTCTGCTTCACTGGGATTGTTATTGACACCACGCGTTAAGAAGACGCTTGCACCGAGTGCAAGTAGGCGACCTTCAAGGCGCTGCGCGATGTCATAGACAGCTTCTTTCTCATGTTCTTCGGATGCTGGATCAATAACAATTACTTTATTGGCAAGTGCCGGCCCGCGATTTTTCTGCGCAGCACTTTCACGAAGGGCGGCAGGTGCTCCACCTGAGACAATTTTTGTAAGGCGAAGAAGTGCGATGATTGTTGCAGGACCACACTTGCCATCGACTTTCACACCCACTGATTGTTGGAACTCTTTTACTGCAGCCTCTGTCATCACACCAAAGATTGCATCGACGCGGCCACAGTTAAATCCCATCTCAGTTAATCGAGATTGCAGAGCTGCAACATCATCACCGCGCATGAAGGGAGATGCTTGTAGATAGAGAGAGCGATCACCGAGCTTCCAGCGCGATTCATCAAGTGCGCGCACTGTCTGCTCATTGAGTTCACCTGTTACGTGCAGGCCACGTTCTTGTTGGAAAGAGCGAATCTCATCCGGAGACATCTCTTTCATAATTGATCTCCTACAAACTTATTATCAATATCTTAAGAAGATATTAGATAAAGCCTTCGAGCTCTTTAAGAAGAGCTGGCTTTGGCTTTGCACCGATGATTGTCTTTACGACTTCACCGTTGACATAAACATTGAGCATTGGAATAGATGTCACTCCATACTTAATAGCAATTGCTGACTCTTCATCAGTGTTGAGCTTGACGATCTTAAGCTTTGCGCCGTGCTCTGCTGCAATGTCATCAAGGATCGGAGCGATTGCGCGGCATGGACCACACCATTCAGCCCAGAAATCAACCAAAACTGGGATGCTGCTCTTGAGAACAACCTGATCGAAATCAGCTGCTGTGACCTTAGTTGGTGCGCTCATCATTACTCCTATTTATCTTCTCGTCTATGTGTGAAGGTTACTAGTGGGATAAGAATTTTTCTGCGTCTAGCGCCGCCTGGCAGCCAGAACCTGCTGCAGTAATTGCTTGGCGATAGGTGTAATCGACCAAGTCACCACAAGCAAAGACTCCTGCAAGATTTGTTTTCGTTGAACGTCCCTCCACCTGCACATAACCCTCGCTATTAAGGGTTACAGAAGATGTAACAAGTTCAGAGCGCGGAATATGCCCGATTGCCACAAAGAGTCCTGTGAAATCACGCTTGGAGACTTCACCAGTCTTGAGATTACGAAGCTGCAAAGCTTCAACCTTTTCAGCACCTAAAACATCTATGACTTCTGTATCCCACAACATTTCAATCTTTGGATTGGCAAATGCTCGCTCTTGCATAATCTTTGATGCGCGAAGTGAATCGCGGCGGTGGATAAGAACAACTTTACTTGCAAACTTTGTCAGAAATGTTGCTTCTTCAACTGCAGAGTCTCCGCCGCCCACAACAGCGATTGTTTGATCGCGGAAGAAGAAACCATCACATGTGGCACACCATGAAACACCACGACCAGATAGACGCTTCTCATTCTCAAGACCAATCTCGCGATAAGCAGAACCCATTGCAAGGATGACAGCCTTAGCCTTAACAGTATTTCCTGAACCATCTTTAATGATTTTGATATCACCAGTCAGATCCATCTCAACAACATCATCGGTGATTAGTTCTGTCCCAAAGCGCTTTGATTGCTTGCGCATGTTATCCATCAGATCTGGACCCATGATGCCGTCGATAAATCCTGGGAAGTTTTCAACTTCTGTGGTGTTCATCAGTGCGCCACCTGCAGTTACGGAGCCTTCATACATAACAGGGTTTAACTGCGCACGTGCTGCATAAATTGCAGCGGTATAACCGGCAGGACCTGATCCAACAATGACGAGTTCGCGTACTTCAGTGCTCATAGTCCGAAGAATAGTCCCTGTGGGCGTACTAGTTCTTGCGACGTCGTTGCAGAACAGAGGTGGCGAAGGCTCGCAGCCCTGAGATTTCACTCACCTTGAAAAGCTTTGCGCAAAGCAAGTAAGCCACACCACTTCCACCGAGCACGAGGATGAGTCGAAGTGCACGAATAGTCAGCGTTGTCTCTTCATATGCCCAGCCGTAGTACTGAGTAAGTGCAAAGAAGGGAAGCATTCCCATGAGTGCTGCCACCAAGAGGCGACCATGTTGTGATGCAAATTCACTGACCTGCAACTTACCCACATGCTTCTTTAATAGTGAGATCGTAATAAAGAGACCAACGATATAGCTGGCAGAGAATGCAATACCTAAACCAACTGTTACCCAGTTGCTATCGAGAGTTGCAAGGAATACATAAGAGAGACCGACAGAGATCACATTGATAATGACGATAGATGTCACTTGTGTCTTTGTATCTTCAAATGCGTTAAAGCCACGGATAAGAATGAGGTTGATGGAAAATGCAACAAGACCAAGGCTGAGCGCGGATAAGACAAAACCGATATAGCGAGAGTCTTCAAGGCTAATTCCCATGTAGAGAACTTCTGTCATGAGTGGACCAAAGAGAAGGAGCGCAACCGCACTCGGCACAGTAACAACTCCAACCATGCGAATGGCGCGAATCAACTGCTTGCGCACCTCTTCGACATTTTTTGCAATTGCTAGCTTGGATAGATGTGGCAGCAGCGCTGTGACGATAGATATTGTCACAATTGAATATGGCAAGAGCATGATGTAGTAGGCACTTGTGTAAGGAGTGAAACCAACGCCTGTTGAAATGCCTGCCTGCGCACTGCGCACAGCAGCACTGGTTGCGACGTTGACAGTTACTAAGTAACCAAGCTGTGAAACAAGTACATAGACAAGAGTCCACCCAGCTAAACCAAATGATTTACCGAGGCCCTTTACTCCCAGCATCGGGCGCAAATGAATTCCAGATCTCTTCACAACAGGAATCAAAATCAGGGCTTGAATAACAACACCGAGCGTTGTTCCCCAACCCAGTAACTGCACCTGGAAATCTGTTATGGAATCAATGGTGATTGCATTTTGCACAACAAGGATTGCTCCAAAGACCACGATGACAACAAGATTGTTAGCAATCGGTGCCCACATAAGAGGTGCAAATGAGCCTCGCGCATTGGCCACTTGGCCCAGCATCGTAAAGAGGCCGAGGAAGAAGATTTGAGGCAGGCAGTAACGAGTAAAGGCAACAGCTATGTGTTGCTCGGTTTCAAAACCTGGCGTTGAAAACTCTGGTGCATAGAGGCGCACGAGAGCGGGAGCGAAGATTACACCGATAACAACAAGTGCAAGAAGGATTCCTGAAATTGTTGTCACTAAGCGTGATGCAAATGCATGGCCACCATCTTCATCTGAAAATGAGCGAACGAGTTGTGGAACAAAGATTGCAGTGAGTGCACCACCGACAAGTAAGTTATATAAAATGTTTGGCATTGTATTTGCCACGTTGTATGTATCAGCAAGAAGCGCCGTTCCCAGGACTGCTACTGCAAGGAGCGCGCGAATAAATCCAGTGATGCGAGAGAGAATCGTACCGATGGCCATAATGCCTGATGCGCGGAAGAGCTCATTATTTTTCATTTACGAGACCTCCTTACACGGCGCACAGATTGTGTTACAGCACCTAAGAAGAGTAGAACTGCAGCACCTGTTGTAAACCATGCAACACGCGAATCAATAATCGTGGCTGTCAGGTTTAACTTAGAGACCTGCCCAACAAGCTGTCCCTTTGAATTCATCAACTGGGCAAGAACAAGAGTAGAGCCTGGTGCAATCACATCGACCGGCACAAGAATCTGCTGGCGAGATTTGGCAGCAATTGTGATGTTATTGATGTTCTCAACTTGCATACGAGAATTCATAGGAATAAGTGAGACGCTCACAACAGATGCGGTATCAAAGTTGTTAACTAAAGTAATCGGTAACTTCGCACTCTTTGAAGTTACTTGGTAGCGACCAGGGATAACTTTGAGTCGATTAGATAACTTTTCAACTCCCGTTGTGAGGTTAAAACTAAAGTATGCGCGGTCTTGACGAGTCAGAAGTGGGTTCATCACAATTGCCAGACGTGCGCGAGCTTTGAAGATTTCATCTGAATTGATGATCGTTGAGAGACTGGTGAGCATGCGGCGATTCTGTGTGTAGCTATAGATGATTTCGTTTCCAACGCGCGAAGTGCCTGCACCCCAACCGTTTTGAGCACTCACATTGCGCTTAAGTATCTTCTCTAATTGGGTCTGTGCGTAGGTTGAATAAAACTTTAATTCACTTGGCGCAAGAGATTTAATTAACTTCTCATCTGGGTTTCCATAAGGAAGTGCCACAACATTGTTATATGCGACAACGTTTCTTAAGCGAAAGAGCCAATTGCTCGCTGTTTGAGCACCCGCTGGGTCTTCTTTGCCACCAAAAGAGTAACCATCTGCCATATTCTCTACTTCAGATATCAGCGCTGCATCGATGACAAAGGTGCGCTTTATTGATGTCTGGGCAAAGATTAATTTGCCGAGTTTGCCATTAGGCAAGAGCGAGGCAGCTAACTCATTATTACGAAAAGTTCCATCAAAATTTGTATGTGCTTTATCCACGATGCGGATAACAGGTGTCTCTGCCTGAGCACTTGGCATTGCTAAGAACGAGAGAGTAAAGAGTGCGACAAGAAGTTTTTTCATATCGCGCTCAACTCTTGTGATGCATGAGTGCGTGCAATTAGCTTCTTCTCATCGGGATAGGCAAGACGTTCAACAATCTCTGCAAGAGGAAACCATGCAACCTCATCGACTTCAGTCTCTTGCGGCGCAAGTAGACCTCCGCTTTCACGGAAGAGGTAATGGTGCACAGTTTTATGAATTCTCTTACCGCCTGCCATAAACCAGAAATCGATAACACCAAGGGATTTTTCAATAACGGATTCAATCCCGGTCTCTTCTTGCACTTCGCGAAGTGCTGCTTGTTCTGGTGATTCACCCTCTTCAATATGTCCCTTAGGTAGTGACCAGAGAATTCTTTTGCCCGATGCATCCTTTTGATCGCGACGGCCGATCAGTAATCCGAGTTTTCCTGTTGTGTCGACGACGAGTCCGCCTGCGCTGACTTCATCAACCCGCTTTGCATAGGGCGCCTTAGCCTTGGAACTTTTCGGTGCGGGTTTTGGGGTCTGTGAACCAGGGTTGGTAGAGCTCGCTAAATCTTGAGATTGCGGAGAGCGATTAGCTGGGCGTTTACGCCTGCGTTTCTTTTTCGTACCTTCGCTGCCCGCACCAGGTGCCGGGGTCATGGAGTAATCGTACGCGACTACCCTTACCTATTGTGAGCGCTGAGAAGGTTAATTTAGGAGCAGTGGGTGAATTAGCTATTCGCTCCCTGATCGAACGCGCTCCCCTTGCCAGCTCACTCGCTGCAGAATTTAAGAAAGAGGGATTTCGCCTTGCTCTCGTCGGTGGACCTGTGCGCGATGCAATTCTTGGTCGCCTTGGAAATGATTTAGATTTCACAACAGATGCGCATCCGCATCAGACAAAGAAGATTCTTAACTCCTGGGCAGATAACACCTGGGATACAGGAATTCTCTTTGGAACTGTTGCAGGTAAACGTGGTGACACAACTGTTGAAGTAACAACATATCGCACCGAAAAGTATGAAGAAGAGTCTCGTAACCCTGATGTTGAATTTGGTGACACCATCGAAGGTGATCTCTCACGCCGTGACTTCACAGTTAACTCCATGGCACTTGAACTTACTGGTGCAAAACCAGAATTTATCGATTCATTCGATGGACTCGGCGATTTAGCTAAACGAATCTTGCGCACACCAGCAAGTGCAACGCAGTCATTTACCGATGATCCTCTTCGCATGATGCGTGCTGCGCGTTTTGCAAGTCAACTTAACTTTGACATCCATGATGATGTTCTTAACGCAATGAGCTCGATGGCATCTCGCATCTCTATCATCTCAGCAGAGCGCGTTCGCGAAGAGTTCACAAAGTTACTGATGTCAGCTCATCCTCGTGTTGGCATTACTATTTTGGTAGACACAGGCATTGCTGAACTTGTTCTGCCTGAAATTCCAAAGCTACGTCTTGAAATTGATGAACACCATCACCACAAAGATGTCTATGAGCACTCCATTACTGTCCTTGAGCAAGCGATTGCGCAAGAAGAGCGCTTAGGTGGACCCAATCTTGTTATTCGTCTTGCTGCACTTTTACATGACATTGGAAAACCAAAGACACGTAATTTAATTGTTGGTGGTGGGGTTTCCTTCCATCATCACGAAGTCGTTGGTGCGCGCCTATCTAAGAACCGTATGAAGGCGCTGCGCTTTGATAATGAGACTATCGATGCCGTTGAAACCCTTGTCGCACTTCACCTTCGCTTCCATGGTTATGGCGATGGTGAATGGACTGACTCTGCTGTGCGCAGATATGTGCGAGATGCTGGTGATTTACTCACACATCTACATGTTCTCACCCGCGCCGATTGCACAACCCGTAATGCAAAGAAGGCAGATCGCCTTGCACGCACCTATGACGGATTAGAGGCGCGCATTGCAAAACTTTCAGAGGAAGAAGAACTCTCAAAGATTCGCCCAGATCTCGATGGTGCGCAAGTAATGTCACTGCTTGGCATCAAACCATCTGCCGATGTTGGTAAAGCACTTGATTTCCTTATGGAACTTCGCATGGAACATGGACCACTCGGTGAAGAACGTGCAACGCAAGAGCTACTGCAATGGTGGAAAGCTAGGCGACACCCTTAAGAAAGAATTTCTTTGGGCGCAACACAACGAGGGCAACAAAGGCCCATGCTGCAGAAATCATGAGTGGTAATACCCATGTGTCACCACTAATGGGCAGTACCCACGCAGCAATTAGTGCACCGGTAACAATCGCACCATTGACTAATACGTCATAGACAGCAAAGACGCGACCACGGAAGACATCTGCAATCTTTGATTGCACAAGTGCATCATTTGTCACTTTCACACTCTGTCCGCAGAGCGCGGTGAAGAAGGCGGTTGCTGCAAGAAGAAAAGGAGTGCGATCGATAACAAGCAAGAGTGCACTGACACTGGCTGCTCCAATAGATAAGCGCATCCAACGATGGCGCCCAACTTTTCTCACGCCATAAGGAGCAGCAATGGCGCCAATAATGAAGCCCACTGCAGCGATGGAGAGGGTGAAGCTAAGGCCAGCAAGACCTGCCTCACTATCTGCAGGATCGTTAAAGGTATTGCGCTCGAGTAATAGCGCAGTCAGCGTGAAAGCTGTGAGGCCACCACGGTGAAGTGCAGTTGCAGCAATACCTCTGGCAGCATCTGCATGCTCTTCAAGGAATTTAAATCCATCGCGCATCTCTCGCAAGCCTTGAGTGAAGCTGCCTCGAACTTTCTCGTGAGGCAGTGGGCCAATCTCATCCTTCTTTAAGAGCCCTGCAAGAAGTGCTGCGGCAAGAAAGCCACACGCTGCAACAAGAATAATGATGGCATCTGCATGGTCGGCGGAAGCGTATGTATCAAGAAGCCTGCGAATTCCAAGCCCTATGCCACCGCCTAAAACAACCCAGACAGATCCACCAGTGACAGCAATTGCATTGGCAGATATCAACGAATGAGGCGTTGTCATCAAAGGAATACCTGCAGAGAGCCCAGCGAGAATCAATCTGTTCACACCGAATGCAACGAGAACGACAACTGTTATCTCAACGCCTGTGTAATTGTTAAAGATAAGAAAAGCAATAACTACAAGAGTTACTGCACGTGTGAGATTTGCAAAGAAGATTGCGCGTTGCCTGGAGAACCGATCAAGAATTGTGCCAACAAATGGACCGACAATGGAATACGGAAGTAAGACAACAGCAAACGCAACTGCGGCATTTACCGCACTTGCCTGTCGCTCTGGTGAGAAGAGGACAAAGGATGCAAGTGCACTTTGAAAGATTCCATCGGTTAATTGACCAGTCCATCGCACTCGAAGCAGGCGAAAGAGTTTGACATCTCTAAGAAGCTGCCAAAAGGTCATGAAGTAAGCGTAGTTAAAGAATTTGGATTATTCTTCTCCTGCTATGAAAACCAAGCGAGGATTCATCGACTATTCACTCGATAAGCGTGCGACCCTGCTTGCACTCTTTCGTGGTGTTGTCGATGCATGCGATGCAGATCCCTACTTGATGCGTGCTGCCAAGCACCA
>JAPLBL010000063.1 GCA_026392765.1 Actinomycetota bacterium | reverse complement strand
GGAAAGATTGTTGTTCTCTCTGAAATGCGCGACACAGTCGGAATTATTCTTCGCTCACAAGGCGTCAGCCTTGCAACTGTGACAGAAGATCAATTTATGAACGCTGTCGACTTCCTTGCTAAGAAGATTTCAGATGGCTGGATTCGTGGAGTTAAGGGCAACGAATACGCTGAAGATCTCACATCAGGAGATGCCACAGCTGTTATCGGTTGGTCAGGCGATATGTTTATTCTCAAATCTGAAAATGAGGGCAAGTTTGACTTCGCTATCCCAGAATCAGGCGGAACAATCTCAGGCGATAACATGATGATTCCATCAACTGTGACTGCAGAAGCTAAGGCAAATACTGAAAAGCTCATTAACTACTACTACGAGCCATCCGTTGCAGCTGAAGTTGCTGCATATGTGAACTACGTATGTCCTGTTAAGGGTGCTCAAGCTGAGATGGAGAAGATTGATCCAGATCTAGCAAAGAGTGAATTCATCTTCCCAAGTGCGAAGACAATGGCGAACTTGAGTGTTTTCCGTTCTCTCACACCAACAGAGGAAACCACTTGGACTGAGGCATTCCAGAAGGCCGCCGGCAACTAAGTGTCAGATATTGCAAAGAGCGCACGAGGAGATCTCAAGCTTTCGAATCTCACCAAGTCATATGGTGATTTCACTGCTGTAGATGATTTGTCTCTTGTCATACCCAAAGGTTCATTCTTTGCACTCCTTGGACCTTCTGGGTGTGGCAAGACAACAACGCTTCGAATGATTGCAGGTCTTGAAGAACCAACCCAGGGCACCATTGCATTGGGTGAAACAGATATTACGGATACTAAGCCTTATCAGCGTCCTATCAATACTGTCTTTCAAAACTATGCGCTCTTTCCACATCTAACAATCTTTGAAAATATCGCATTCGGACTTCGCCGTCGTGGAATCAAAGATGTGGATGATGCGGTCAATAAGGCACTTGATCTTGTTGAGCTTCCACATTTAGCGCAACGTAAGCCAACACAGTTATCTGGTGGACAGCAGCAGCGCATCGCACTTGCTCGCGCCATCGTGAACCGCCCCGCACTTCTCCTCCTTGATGAACCACTGGGAGCGCTCGATCTCAAACTGCGTCGTCAGATGCAGATTGAGTTGAAGTGGATTCAGAAAGAAGTGGGTATCACATTCGTTCACGTTACTCACGATCAGGAAGAGGCCATGACAATGGCTGACACCATCGCTGTGATGAATGAGGGCAAGATCGAACAGATGGGCTCTCCAGCAGATTTATATGACAATCCAGAGACAGCATTTGTTGCTAACTTCCTTGGTCAGTCAAACCTGATTAAAGGAACTATTTCAGGCAATGATGGTGCCAATCAGATTGTCGATCTCTTCGGACAGAAGATTTCGCTGCAGAAAGATCGCTCACATGGCGTGGATAACTCAATCTATGCAGGTATTCGCCCTGAGAAGTTCCGTATTTCTCGCCTTGAGACTGCCACATCAGGCAATGTGCTCACTGGTGGAAAAGTTGAAGATGTTTCATATATCGGTGTTTCAACTCAGTACCAAGTATTGATGCCATGGGGACAAGAGTTGATGGTTTTTGAGCAAAATGATGATGGCGTTGCACCATTTAGCGTGGGAGAGCCAGTCAATATTTCATGGGAGCCAATCTTCACATTTGGTCTTCGCGGTGATGAAGATGCTGAAGCTGGCACAGAAGTGAACCCTGATGAGGATCTGGACGACGAGTGAAGAAAATAACTCCTGCTCATACCAGGGATGGGGTTCCTCTTTACCTTCTTTCTCCTTCCTCTCTTTAACCTTGCACAAACTTCTACGCAGACACCAGTCGGTGGGGGAGATACTGGCCAATACGAACAGACTTTCCGCTTTCAGAATTACATCGATGCCTTTGTGGAAAATAGAGAACAGTTTGGTCGCTCCTTTCTCTATGCAACGATTGCAACAGTTCTCGCTCTAGCGATTGCATATCCACTTGCTTACGCAATTGCATTTAAGGGTGGCAAGTACAAGAACTTCATGCTCGTCTTGGTAGTCGCCCCGTTCTTTACATCCTTCTTGCTCCGTACCATTGCATGGAAGCAGATTCTTGGTGAAGAAGGTTTTGTAGTACCAACGCTTCGAACCTTTGGAATCATCTCCGAGAGCACAACCCTCACATCCAGCGCCTTTGCAGTCGTTGCCGGTATGACCTATAACTTCCTTCCCTTTATGACTTTGCCGCTCTATGCATCCATCGATCGCATCGACCCTCGCACACTTGAGGCATCTGGTGATCTCTACGCAAATGGATTTACTACTTTTCGCAGAGTGACCTTGCCTCTTTCTATGCCAGGTGTTGTTGCTGGAACGCTCCTTACCTTTATTCCAGCAGCTGGTGACTATGTCAACGCTGCAATTCTCGGTAGTCCGCAGACCAAGATGCTGGGAAATGTTATTGAGTCTCGCTACTTCAAGATCGTTGATTACCCAACAGCTGCAGCGCTCTCATTTACCTTGATGGCTGCCATCTTGATTCTTGTGACGGTCTATGTCCGCAAGGCCGGAACCGAGGAGCTTGTATGAAGAAGTTATCTCGCTGGTTCGGGCGCAACCTCATCCGTATCTATGCAGTCGTTGCATTCACCTATCTCTTTATCCCTGTTGCATACACATTTGCCTTCTCCTTTAACGATTCAGGCAAGAGCAACTTGGTGTGGAAAGGATTTACCTTCGATAATTGGAAGAACCCTTGTGGAGCACCTGAGATTTGTAGCGCACTCGGTAACTCGATCAAGATTGGCTTTCTTGCAACCGTATTCTCAACAATTCTTGGCACGATGATTGCATTTGCACTCGGTCGCCATAAATT
>JAPLBL010000033.1 GCA_026392765.1 Actinomycetota bacterium | reverse complement strand
GCTACATAGCTCTCGCCCTTCTTCAAAATTACTTCACCAGGCAATAAGTACTCGCCCGCTCCAATTGATTTATGGCCATCAATCAAACGTTCAACGTGATGAATGTTATTTCCAGACCAAGCCATGGCAAGTGACCATGCTTCACCGTGACGGAATCCTGTTGCATGGTTGAGCGCTACCTGAGTGATTGTGTAATCGTGACCAGAGCGTCCTTCAAAACCTTCGCGGGTTAGAAGTCCATAATCAATAGATCTGCGCTGTGGTTGACGCTCTTTCGTCCAGTGGCCATAGAAATCAAGAACTTCGTTAGCTTGTTCAGCAAGTGGAAGCCAGTAGAGGAAATGATCAAGGAAGTAATCGCCTTCAGCAGTATGAGTGACCTTCGCATCCATTAACAAAATATCTGAAGGAGTCAGGGTGTAGGTAATCTCAATTTCAAGTCCTGCAATTGCATCAGCAAAAACTGCAATCATTGACTGATCTTTCTGCACGGCACTCTTTACCGTAAAGGAATTTGAAGCGCCTACTCCACCGCGGTGACCACGAAGTGCTGGGTGACCAATCCATCCACGAGAATGTTCGCGAAGAATCAGGTTGCTGGAAGAAACATCAAGGCCACCATGAAAGGCCGGCTTGGTGCGCGCTGCACGAATAGATTCAGCTGCGCTCTTATCGATAGCGCCTAGCTTCTTACCCCAATAAAGAATTTCGAGTGAGTCTCCATCGTGAGCGAAGATGATGGATGAGCGCGATTGGCTGAGGTGAATCATGGGTGAATCCTACCGATAGCCCTGGAGCGAAAGTAGTGCAATGTCCTACTCTTTCTCGATGACTTCTCAGACCAAGATCCTCCTTATTGGTATTGATGGTCTCATTCTTCAACGCGCAATAGATTCTGGTCGCGCAGCCACCTTGGCAACTCTTCGTGCTGATTCCTCTTTCAGCGAAATGGTTGTTGATATGCCGACTGTTTCAGGACCTAGTTGGACAACGCTCTTAACTGGTGTGACCCAACAGGTCCATAAGGTTATTGATAACGATTATGGAAATCACAACTTAGCTGCTGCACCCGATTTATTGACACAAGCGAGAATGCTCAAGCCGGAGATAGTTACTTATGCCGCAGCTGGATGGCCTCCACTTATTGATCCGAAAGATGTTGGACCTGTGATTAGAACAAGGGTTGAGGATCAGGAATCAGGAGAGCACTCAATATTCGTCCGCGACGGTGAAACCAACGGCTATGAAGCTGTCGATGTTGAGGTTGCGCAAGATGCGGTGAGAGCAATACGTGAAATCGCTCCTGATGTGAGCTTTGTATATTTCTGCGGAGCCGATGAAGCAGGGCACTTAGATGGAACAATCGAAGGTTCCTACTTCGATGCAATTAACCGAATAGATGGATTAGTTGCACAGATGCATCATGCGATTCTTGAACGACATCGGATGCTCAAGGAGAAGTGGCTGATTGTTATTACAACGGACCATGGTCATCGCGATGAAGGCGGACATGGTGGAGATAGCCCACAAGAGCGCGCATCGTTTGTCATTGCACATGGAGTCGGTGTTCAACATCCATCATGGCCTGCTCAAATCAAGCCTGAAGAGTTAGTCGGACATTTACTCTCAACGCTATAAGATTGGCGACGACGAGGCGGTAGCTCAGTTGGTTAGAGCCCCGAACTCATAATTCGGTCGTCGTCGGTTCGAGCCCGACCCGCCTCACTTCGGAATTGTTCCGTTCATAGACCGATTACCTGTTATTCATCTATTTGAGCCATGCTGGAGCAGTGAGAGAAATGCCATCTAACTATCAAGATCGAGAGCTGAGCTGGCTCGACTTCGATACACGCGTATTGGAACTCTCGGCAGACCCAACAATTCCCCTTCTTGAACGCCTTCGCTTCTTGGCAATCTTCTCCTCCAACCTTGATGAGTTCTTTATGGTGCGCGTTGCTTCCATCAAGGCGAAGATCGAACGAGGAAGCACGACCATCAATAGCGCCGGGTATGCCCCAAAAGAGTTGCTGGATTTGGTACTTAAGAGAACCCAAGTTCTGGTCAATACTCAGGCAGAACGTTTTCGTGATGAGATTGTGCCTGAGCTTCGCAAAGAAGGTATCGAGTTTTTAAAGATTTCTGAGGTCACTGACTCAGAGCGAGAAGATTTGAAGCATTACTATAACAATCGAATTTTTCCTGTACTCACTCCCCTAGTTGTAGATCCATCTCACCCATTTCCATATATCTCAGGACTCTCACTCAACATTGGTGTGAATATTGAGTCGAGTGAGGATCACGACATCAGCTTTGCTCGCGTCAAGGTCCCTTCAAATCTTCCACGTTTCATTAGAACATCAGATGCAAACAAGATTCGTTTTGTCCTTATTGATGACCTCATCGCTGAACACCTACCTGAGCTCTTTCCTGGAGTAAAGCTCAAAGATCACTTCTTCTTTCGTGTCACACGAAACCAAGATCTCGACCTTGATGAAGATGAGACAGAAGATATTCTCGAGACGATGGAGAAGGAACTTACTCGTCGTAGATTTGGACCACCAGTTCGCCTTGAAGTAGATAAGGTCATTCACCCAGAAGTTCTCAATGAATTAATGGATGAACTTCAAATTGAGCCTCACGACGTCATCAAATATGACAGTCCATTAGACCTTCGAAGCCTGAATCAAATTGCAGATCTTGACTTGCCGCATCTGAAGTACAAGCCATTTAGAAGTGATACGGCCCCTGAGCTTCGAGATGTTGACCCTGCTTCAACTGATTCCTACTTTGCAGCCCTACGTAAGGGAGAAATTCTCCTTCACCACCCCTACCAATCCTTTACATCCTCAGTAGTAAAGCTCCTTGAAAATGCAGCGCAAGACCCACATGTACTGGCTATTAAGCAGACTCTCTATAGAACTTCAGGTGATTCACCTATTGTTGAAGCGCTCATTGAGGCAGCAGAGGCCGGTAAGCAAGTACTTGCAGTGATTGAAATTCGTGCACGCTTTGATGAAATGGCGAACGTGCGCTGGGCTAGAAAACTTGAAGAAGTTGGTGTTCACGTTGTTTATGGGTTGATGGGACTTAAGACCCACGCAAAGTTATCTCTTGTAGTGCGTGAAGAAGGCGATGTACTTCGCCGCTACTGCCACGTTGGAACAGGTAACTACAACCCAAAGACTGCTCGCTTCTATGACGATTTAGGTCTCTTAAGTGCAGACCCAGTCCTTGGAGAAGATCTCTCACGCCTTTTCAATGAACTTTCAGGCCATTCAACAAAGCATGACTATTCAAGAATTCTTGTTGCCCCTCACAGTCTTCGTAAGAGCTTAATCATGCGAATCCAGCGAGAGATTAAGAATCATCTCGATGGCAAGCCCTCCTGGATTCGATTAAAGCTCAATTCTCTCCTTGATGAAGAAATCATCGCCAATCTGTATGAGGCTGCCGAAGCTGGCGTGAAGGTTGAAATCATCGTTCGTGGAATTTGCTCAATTCAAATTAACAACCAAGCTCGTCGCGAGAATATTAAGGTTCGCTCCATTCTCGGTCGCTTCCTTGAGCACTCTCGTATTTACTACTTCCGCAATGATGGTGCTGAGGATTACTTTATTGGCAGCGCAGATGTCATGCATCGAAACTTGGATCGCCGTGTTGAAGCACTAGTTCGAATTGACTCAGAAAAACACAAAGAGAAGTTGAAATCTATCCTTGATGATTCAGTCTCCGATGTGTACTCAACGTGGAAACTTAGCGGAGATAATGAATGGATTCGAAGTACTCGTAGTCCCGAAGGGGAAAACTTGGTCAACTTTCAAGATCACTTTATTGAAAAACATAACCGCTCATGATTAGAGCAGCGGGTGCTTTACTCTGGCGAGAAGTAGATCCGCGAAATATCGAGATCGCTCTCATTCACCGTCCAAAGTATGACGATTGGACTCTGCCCAAAGGCAAGATAGAAGAGGGTGAGACGGCTCTTGAATGTGCGTATCGTGAACTGATTGAAGAGACTGGCATCAAGGCGAGGTTTACACGTCAACTGGGATCGGTTGACTATGAAGAGAGTGGTGAGAAAAAGCGAGTGCTTTTCTGGGCAGCTCAATGCCCACTACATGCCAGCACATTTGTTTCCAATGAGGAAGTGGATCAACTCGAGTGGCTTACGCCGGAAGAAGCTTTGGCAAAAGCAACGTATGACTCAGATCGTCAGATGATTGCAAATTTCCAATTGGAAGAACCGCGTACCGATACTTTGATTATCCTTCGCCACACAAAAGCACTCGAGCGAGGTGACTGGGATGAAGTTGACTCAGAACGCACTCTTAATGAAGTTGGTTTTGATCAAGCACAATTGCTCATCAAACACTTAGAGCCTTTTGCTATCGATGAGGTCTACACATCCAATTACACGCGATGCGTTCAGACAGTGACTCCCCTCTCCCACTCACGTGGGTTGGCCATGACTCAGGTGCCTAGTTTGAATGAAGAGACATTTGAGAGTGATCCACAGCGAGCGGTTGCCTTTGCCAATGCTCTGAAGCAAGATGAGAAGAACATATTGATATGTAGTCATAATCCAGTAATTCCAACAATGCTACGAGGAATCCTCAATACAAAGCTTAAGAATAAGGATCTCATCAAACTTGAGCCAGGGGACGCGTGGATTGTTCACCGCGTGCAAGGCGAAATTGTTGGTTTGGATTACTTAAGCATTAAGAATTAGCGCTCGATCCAATCGAGTCTGTGTAGAACTATTCCCTCTCGTAGCGCCCATGGGCAGATACGAATCTCTTTCAATTCCAGAGTTTGCATGAGTTGTCTAGCCACCATCGCACCAGCGACTATCTGGGGCGCACGTTCTGCTGAAACAGATTGAAGCTCCATACGTCCATCAACGTTTAGTGCCTGCAACTTTGGAACCAACTCTTCAAGGGCGTTTAAAGTCAGGTGTGGCCCAAACTTCGGATAGTAATTCTGCGAGAGTTTAGCTAGCGTTCTAAATGTCTTACTTGTGCCAGCTGCATTATCTTTCTCAAAAGTAGACAAAAATGCAGCAAGTGGATCAATTTTCTCTTCTAGATATTCTTCTAGCGCCTTCAATGATTTAGAGGTAAATGGATCACCTTTTAAGAATGTGCGAGTAAGTCGTCCAGCACCGAGTTGCATCGAAGTCTTAAAAACTGGATCTTCCTCAGCACCGCGTGCTATTTCTAGAGATCCACCACCAATATCGAGCACAAGGAGATCTCCAGATGACCAACCTAGCCATCGCCGTGCTGCAAGGAATGTAAAGCGGGCTTCCTCTTCACCACTTAAAACTTGCAAATCGATATTGCAGGTCTTATTCACATGCGCAATAACTTCATCCGAGTTATTTGCTTCACGAATTGCCGAGGTTGCAAAAGCTAATAGTTCATCAATTTTCAAATGCTCAGCACTCTTAATATTTGTCGCAATTGCATCTGTGATTCGATCAACACCAATTTCCGTAATCGAACCTGCCTCATCAAGATATTCCGTCAGACGAATAATTGATTTATGAGATGAATTAGGGATTGGTGGTCCACCTAAGTAGCCATCAATAACCTGTAGATGAATGGTATTGGAACCAACATCAAGCACACCTAAACGCATTTTCGAAGTGTAACGAGATTAAGCAGTGACGCCCATCAAATGCTCCATAGCGAGTTGGTCCAGGATTTCATATCCATAACCACGCTTTCCGGCGACATCAGCATCAAATGAATCCTTTGCAAGATCCTTCCATGTCTCACCCTTTGCAAGAGTCGGCTCTGAAAGTCCTGGAATATTTGATTCCTTCATCCCTGCGATGACTCGTGGATCCTTGCGGAATGCAGCTGCGCGCTCCTTAAGGACCAAGTACATACGCATATTCGATGTTGCAGATGCCCAGACCCCTGAATCACCATCGGTGCGCACAGGCTTGTAATCAAAGTGCTTAGGCCCTGCATATCCGTATCTCTCAAGGAGATCCACGAGGAAGAAGGCGCTCTTAACATCGCCATGGCCAAAGACAAAGTCCTGATCATACTTTGGACCGCGCTGACCGTTGAGATCGATGTGGAATAACTTCTTCTGCCAGAGCGCTTGTGCAATTCCGTGAACAAAGTTCAGGTTAGCCATCTGCTCGTGGCCAACTTCAGGATTAAGTCCGACCATCTCTGGATGATCGAGCATTTCAATAAAGCCAAGTGCGTGGCCAATAGTTGGAAGGAAGATATCTCCACGTGGCTCATTGGGCTTAGGTTCAATTGCAAACTTAATGTCATAACCCTTATCAATCACATACTGACCAAGGATGTTAAATCCTTCTGCATAACGCTCAAGTGCTACAAAGGCATCCTTTGAGCTTTCAGATTCAGCACCTTCACGTCCGCCCCAGCAGACATAAATCTTTGCGCCCAAATCAACAGCCAAATCAATATTGCGCATCGCCTTGCGAATGGCAAAGCGGCGAATATCGCGATCGTTACTGGTCAGCGCTCCATCTTTAAAGACGGGATGGCTAAAGAGGTTTGTAGTGGCCATCGGAACTTTCATTCCAGTCTCAGCCAGTGCCTTCTTAAAGCGATCGATATGTCCTTGGCGAGTTGAATCATCAGAACCAAATGGGAACAAGTCATCATCATGGAATGTCACACCGTATGCACCACGGGCTGCGAGTTCATTGACTGTGCGAACTGGATCGAGAGCTTCACGGGTTGGATCACCGAATGGATCGCGTGCTTGCCAACCGACAGTCCAGAGTCCGAATGTGAATTTATCTGCAGGTGTGGGTGTGTAAGTCATGGGCGCGACTCTACTTGAGCGCGGTGAAGAATGAAAGGTTTAGTGCTTTGCGAATTCGCCGGTAACAAGGAAGTAGACACGACGCGAGACAGAGACCGCATGGTCTGCAAAACGCTCGTAGTAGCGACCTAGCAGAGTCATATCCACAGCAGCGGCAACGCCCTTATCCCATGACCCTGAAGTCAATTTTCCGATTAGTTCGCGATGCAATGTGTCGATGACGTCATCATCTTGTTCAAGTTCCAGAGCCATATTTGTGTTGCGACTTTCAATAACTGTTCCCACTTTTTCAGCAATCTTTGTTGTGGCATCACCCATGTGGCGGACAATGTCATGAAGATCTTGAGGGACAGCAACCTCTGGATGGCGAAGACGTGCAATCTTGGCGATGTGGTGCGAAAGATCGCCCATTCGCTCAAGGTCAGCGCTCATACGAAGAGCTGTGATGAGTGCACGCAGATCAGATGCAACAGGTTGCTGACGCGCAATGATGTCAATGATGCGACTATCTAGTTCATGTTGAAAATCATCAATTTTTTCATCTGCAGAGATAACTTCTTCTGCGACTCGAAGCTCGGCACCTAGTAGCGCCTCCGTTGCCTTCTTCATGGATTCGGCGACCATCTTGGAGAGGTCAACAAGAGACTGAGAGACGCCATCTAACTCATCTTGGAAGACTGAACGAATAAGTGCCATGGGGCAAAACTAGGGGGGTTCGGTGAATAATGAAAGTCATAGGAATGAACGGACGGTAAACAGGCCTTTTCAGCCATTACTCTTACGGCATGTGGCTTCGGAGATCTGAGGAAACGACCCGCATCGAAGACCCTGCAATTCTCTTTGAAGTCCTTGAACAGCTAGATCAAGATGCACTTCTTCTAGCCCCGGGTGATGTTCCACTCTTTGCAACATCTGGATTAGATACCCTCAATGTAATGAAAGATGGGCGATTACTTAGCCCTGAGCTCCTTGCAATCATTCGCGTTGTCCGCAGAACTGGTATTACGCAAAGTGGAAAGATCGAAGTTCCTCGCGGTCCCATCGGTGAAGGCTTACGTGAATTAACTGTCAAGGTAATTTCACTTAAGAAAGAGTTGCAAATTCTTGTCCTACTCAGTGATGAGAGTGAAGCAGAGCGTGTGCATGAAGTCCGTCGCGATTTTGTTGCGAATATTTCACATGAGCTCAAAACGCCGATTGGTGCACTTTCACTGTTAAGTGAGGCAGTCCTCTCTGCAAAGCATGAGCCTGCTGCTGTTGAGAAATTTGCCTCACGCATGCAGCAAGAAGCAAAGCGATTGACTGACCTTGTCCAAGAAATCATTAATCTTTCTCGCCTACAAGATTCGGATCCACTTCAAGTGGCAGAACCACTTGTTCTCGGTGATCTGATTGCAGAAGCAGTCGATCAATGCCAGACAACATCAGAGGCACGAAATATTGGATTAGCAGTATCTGAGCAAGTTCAAGTAACCGTATTTGGTGACAGGGATCAACTTCTTATGGCCATTCACAACCTTATTGAGAATGCCATCAACTACTCCCCTGAAAATACAAAAGTTTCCATCTCGACAAGTCTTGAAGATGAAATCGTGACAATCTCTGTGGCCGATCAAGGAATTGGTATTCCTGAGTCTGATCTCGAGCGAATCTTTGAACGTTTCTATCGAGTCGATCCAGCACGCTCCCGCGAGACAGGTGGCACCGGCTTGGGACTTTCCATCGTTAAACATGTCGCTGCTAAACACGGCGGCGAGATTAAAGTGTGGAGCTCACAGAACGTTGGATCAACCTTTGCATTTCGCTTACCCGTGTATAACAACGCCAATGGAGAAACTCGAGAATGACAAGAATTCTAATTATTGAAGATGAAATCTCTTTCTCTGAAGCGCTGAGCTTCCTTCTGGAAAAAGAAGGCTTCCAGACTGAAGTTGCCGAGACAGGCAAGGCAGGTATCGCATCCTTTAATAAGAGCACATTCGACTTAGTCCTTCTTGATCTCATGATTCCTGAGATTTCAGGTATCGATGTCTGCAGAACTATTCGCACAACTTCACAAGTTCCCATCATTATGCTCACTGCAAAAGACTCTGAGGTAGATAAGGTTGTTGGATTAGAACTTGGCGCAGATGACTATGTAACAAAGCCATACTCTGCTCGCGAACTTGTAGCGCGCATCAAAGCTGTATTGCGCCGCGGAACTCCTGAAGAGTCATCTGGATCAGAATCCAGCGGAATCCACACTGCTGCCGGTATCCGCATGGATATCGAACGCCATCAAGTAACTGTCAATGGCAATTTGATTCCTCTCCCATTAAAAGAGTTTGAACTACTTGAATTCCTACTTCGTAATGAAGGACGTGTTCTTACTCGCGGACAACTGATCGATCGGGTGTGGGGTGGGGATTACTACGGTGATACAAAGACTCTCGATGTTCATATTAAGCGTCTGCGCTCAAAGATTGAGGTAGACCCAGCTAATCCTGTTCTCATTCAAACTATTCGTGGATTAGGCTATAAATTCGAGGCATAGCTTCACTCTAGGGATATCCCTTCTCGTATAAACCATTAAACGGGAACTACCCTTATCTATGGTTAAAACTCTGGCGAATCCAGCGCGAGTCTTGCTCATCAACGATGATGCATTCGAACTCGCCACAATGTCTGCATCACTTCGATTGCACAGCACCAATATTGTCGGAGAAGCCTCCAATATCTTCGTAGCCGAGAATCTCTTTCGTTCACTTCAGCCAGAAATTGTCATGATTGATCTGCAATTCTCAGGTGAAGAAGCAGTTGGATTACTGCAACGTTTTAGAAAAGTGGATCCTGAGCTTGGAATCGTCATCATTACATCTTGCCCAGATTTAAGGCTCTTTGGACTCCTTGAAAAGAACATCCCGCTTGGGAGCAAAATCATTCTCAAGCGCTCTGTCTCAGATCTATCCATCATTACTTTCGCGCTGACAGAGAGTATGGAGTCGGCACACGATGGATCTGCTATGAAATGGATCAGTATCCACGCTGATATTCATGAGAATTCGTTCATCAGCATTTTGAGTGACCTTACTGATATTCAAATTGAGACGTTGCGCCTTGTGGCACAAGGCCTAAGTAACTCTGAGATAGCCCGCGTCCGTTTTGTTTCAGAAAAATCAGTGGAACAAATAGTGGCGCGCATCGCACAACACCTTGCAATATCTCCAGATCGAAGTCGTAATCTTCGTGTGATTTTGGCCGGCGAATACTTCAAATGGCTCGGCGCACCTAGACATTAACTCCTGTGCGGTAAAGTCGCGGCATGCCCGCAGAACTTACCCTTGCTGAACTACGTCAGCGCTGGAATGAAGTTCTCGATCTTGTTGAAAGTCGTGACCGAGTTGTGTGGATTGCCTACTTTGATGCACGCCTCGAATCCTTTGAAAATGGACGCCTAGCTCTCGATTTCAGAGATAGCAACAAACTTGCTACCGGCCATGACTATCAAGAGGCGCGATTACGTCATCGTTCCCTTCTACAGAGCGCAATCTTTGATGTCTTTGGCCACAGCGTTGTAGTGGTCGAAAAGTGAAGAAATTTCTCTCACTTCTCTCCTGTCTCACCTTTCTCTCATTTTCTATTCAATCTATTTCACCAGCACAAGCAACTGACCTCAATCTGATTGGCCCCGGTGGCCGTCTGCATGGTGCTGACATCAGTCGCTGGCAACATCCGGATGGAAAACCTATTAATTTTCAGAAGATGCACGCTGCAGGTATTGCATTCGTCATGATTAAGGCCTCAGATACTCGTGATGATGCAGATCTAGTTTCGGTGAAGTATCTGAAGATGGATCGCACAGGTGCACAAGATGCCGGCATTTACACAGGCTTCTATCACTATGCAATCCTTCCCAACGTCACATCTCCTTCGGCAATCGCTCGGGATGCTCGGGTTCAGGCGCAGAAAGTTGTCTGGAGAATTGCATCCCTGGGTGGGTATAACGATAAAGATTTGCCCATTGCACTCGATCTTGAAAACAACTGCGTGCAAGTAAGTTCAACAAAGGTCTGTAAGAAGTATGCAACGCGTAGCGCCGCAACGTTGTGGGCAAAAACCTTTCTTAAGACTGTGAAAGATAAGACAGGTCGCACCCCTTTTATTTATTCTTCTCCACATTTTCTTGAAAACTCACTCGTGCGCGATAAAGAGTTGAGTAGCTACCCCTTGTGGATTGCTCAATATGCAATTGACCCTGCTAAAGAAGGAGCTAAGCCCAATGTGAAAGCTGCGGGCTGCTACGTTCACTCATGGACAACGGCGCAATGTGCTGCAAATTGGACTGTATGGCAATACACATCATGTGGAATTGCACCGAAATATGGCGTTCCAGGAAATCGTTTAGATCTCAATGTTTTTAGTGGAACCCCAGAAAAATTCCAAAGTTTGCTCACTGGTACATGGCTTCCTGATCCAGCAGATTTCATGCCCCAAGGTGAGACCACGACGATGACGATTACATCTGTATTTGCCTCGACCACAAATAAGAATGCGGTGATTTCAGTTGAAGTAAAGCGCCCAGATAACTCACCTGTTGTAACTGGAGCTGTGAAGTACTACTTCAACTCAACTAATCAAGTGGTTCCGAAGGTCACACAAACTATTGCTCGAGAGACAAGCGGTTCATGGAAGCTATCTATTGCAGGATTGCCAGCTGGAACATGGGTTGGCAACGTTGGATTCAAAGATGCATCAGGTACTCACGCTGAGATTAAGCAGCCACTGGTTCTCACTATTGAACAGGGACCAACTCCCCCACCAGCACCGACTAAGAAACCAACAACAAAACCTGCAACCGATAGTTGCAGGAATCAAATTAAGAATTAACTAGCTCTACGAGAGCTTCTTCTTCCTTCTCCATCACAGCAAGGAATGCACTGACTGAAGCGCTGCGTTCTTTCGCACCCCATCCAAGTGCTTCACCAATAATCTTCGCCACTTCCTTAGCTGCATCTGCGCCACCATCAAAGGCTTCAAATGAGATGCGTGTACGTCGAAGAAGGACATCTTCGACAGAGAGTGCACCTTCATGAGTGACAGCATGAAGAATTTCTGCCTTCAGATATGGAAGCTCTGGGATGATTCGTTCAGAAAGAGATGCATCTTCGGCGATGAGTTCAAGAATCTCTTCAATCAGTGAACCATAGCGATCGAGTAAGTGCGTCACCGTTGCCTCAGAGATTGCATTCTCTTCTGCAATCTTTGCAACCTGTTGCTTAAGTGCGAAGTAGCCATCTGCACCAATAAGTGGAAGTTTTTCTGTCACTGAATCATTGACTAATCGACGAAGATCAAGCACAGCAAGATCCACTGCATCTTTAGCCATCACGCGATAGGTGGTGTATTTACCGCCGGCCATACTCACAAATCCAGGGGCTGGGCGATCAACAGTGTGTTCGCGAGAAAGTTTTGTTGTTGCAGAGCCAGTTTTATTTGCAACCAATGGGCGAAGGCCAGCAAATACTCCGATAATGTCTTCAGCTTTAAGTTTCGGATCCAGCACCCGGTTTGCTTGATCAAGGATGTATTGCACATCTTCTTGTGTGGCAAGTGGCTTAGAGCGATCTCCTTCATAAGGGGTATCTGTCGTTCCAACAATCCACTTATCGCCCCATGGAATTAGGAAGAGGACAGAGACTGCAGTCTTCAGAATAATTCCATCCTTGGAACGGATCGCATCTCCTGGAACAACGATATGAACACCCTTAGACATTGCTACTGAATAACCAGGTGTGAGACCAAACTTCTCGTGGAGTTCATCGCTCCAAACGCCAGCACACATGATCGTTGCCTTTGCAGAGATGGTGAATTTCTTATTAGTTGCAGTATCGATTGCAACAACGCCTGTTACTTTCTTGCCAGAGCGAGTCAGGTCATCAACGCGCACACCTGTTGCCATGACTGCGCCATGACGAGCTGCTGTGCGAGCAATCATCATGGTGTGGCGAGCATCGTCAACCTGTGCATCGAAGTAACGGATGGCACCCGTAATTATGTCTTGTCTCAGTGATGGTGAGATATTTGCAATTGTCTTACCCGTTAAATGTTTGTGAGATGGAAGTGCGCGCTTAAATCCACGTAGTGCGTCATAGAGAGCAAGTCCTGCACCTACATATGTGCGCTCTTTTACTTTTTCCGTCAATGGATAGAGAAAACTGACCGGCTTTACTAAGTGCGGACATTGTGTTGAAACCATGAGTTCGCGCTCATGCAGAGCCTCGCGAACTAATTTGAAATCATACTGCTCAAGGTATCGAAGGCCACCATGAATAAGTTTGCTGGATCGACTTGAAGTTCCGGCTGCATAATCATGGGCTTCAACGAGGGCGACCTTTAATCCACGAGAAACAGCATCGAGGGCTGCGCCTACTCCATTTACTCCACCACCGATAATGAGGATGTCGAACTCTTCACTGGCCAGGGAGGTAAGAGCCTTCTGGCGTTGCAGTGGATTGAGCTGTGAAGTAAACATCTTGTGGAGGGCTACCAATTCCTGTGTGCTTGAGTAGTTTTAACGGTCTTTAGTAGTCTTAACTATATGGCATACATCGCAAGTTTGGACCAGGGAACCAGTAGCACCCGTTTCATGATTTTCGATGGTGATGGAAAAGTTGTTGGCCAGCATCAATTAGAACACCGTCAAATTCTTCCCCACGCAGGGTGGGTTGAACATGATGCCGCTGAAATTTGGGATCGAACCAAGGAAGTTATTGCTGCAGCTCTGAAGCAAGCAGATATCTTGGGCTCAGATCTAGCTGCTATTGGAATCACTAATCAGCGTGAAACAACTGTTGCATGGGATGTCACCTCAGGTCGCCCACTTCATAACGCCATCGTCTGGCAGGACACCCGTACTGCTGAATATTTATCTACCTTCTCCCCCGAAATTTCGAAGGCAATTACCCATAAATCAGGGCTACCGATTGCACCTTACTTTGCCGGTAGCAAAATGCATTGGCTAATTGAAAATTCTGCAGAGGTCAAGAGCGCAATTGCATCTGGCACAGCACGTTTTGGAACTGTGGATTCATGGCTTCTCTGGAACTTATCTGGCGGGGTGCAAGGTGGTGTGCACTTCACTGATGTGACCAATGCAAGCCGAACATTGCTGATGAACCTTGAAACTCTGCAATGGGATGATGAACTACTTGGTTACTTCGATATCCCTCGCGCCGTTCTACCTGAAATCAAATCTTCATCAGAGATTTATGCGATGACTAATCCCCATGGACCTCTCGGCTCGGCAGTTCCTATTGCAGGAATTCTTGGGGACCAACATGCAGCAATGGTTGGCCAGGTCTGCTTTGAGCGCGGTGAATCAAAGACAACATATGGAACAGGTAACTTCGCACTTCTCAATACTGGAACAGAGATAGTCCGCTCGAATAACGGTCTTCTCTCGACCGTCTGTTACAAATTCGGTGATCAACCTGCGATGTATGCGCTGGAAGGTTCAGTTGCTGTTACCGGCTCTGCTATTCAATGGCTGCGCGATCAACTAGGAATCATTTCAAACGCTGCCGAGACTGAAGCACTTGCTTCATCAGTTACTGACACAGCAGGTGTTTATTTTGTTCCTGCATTCTCCGGACTATTTGCACCATATTGGCGTACTGATGCTCGAGGAGTCATCGTGGGTCTCACGCGTGCTGCCACCAAAGCACATCTTACGCGAGCTGCCCTTGAAGCAATCTGCTATCAAACACGCGATGTCATGGATGCGATGGTTGCAGATAGCGGTGTTCCCATGACTGAGATGCGAGTGGATGGTGGTATTACTGCAAACTCACTCTGTATGCAGATGCAGGCTGACATCATGGGAATCGATATCACTCGTCCTTTGATTACTGAGACCACAGCGCTCGGTGCTGCATATGCTGCCGGGTTAGCAGTTGGATTCTGGAAGAACACAGATGAACTCAAAAAGCAGTGGAAACAATCTCGTCGCTGGAGCGCAACGACTAGCGTTGAAGATCGCGCATCGGGTTATGCCGGATGGAAGAAAGCGATTGAACGCACACTCAACTGGGCCTAGCGATATATAGCTAGCCGCACGGTAGAGTACGTTCATCATGGATGAGATAGTCGAACTTTCCGCTGGCGTTGTGCGCACAAGCCGCACCATGAACGATGGCCGAACCATTCGCTATTACGACACCGCAGGACAAACCCGCACCGTTGCAGATCAACGCCCGCAAGAAGAGCAACCAGGAATCGGTGAACTTCGCCTTGATCCACTGGTCAATGAATGGGTTGCCATGGCAGCTCATCGCCAAGGACGCATCTTCTTGCCGCCAAAAGAGCTCTGCCCACTGTGCCCAACAACGGGAGATCTCCTTACTGAAATTCCTGAAAATGATTTTGAAGTAGTTGTCTTTGATAACCGCTCACCTTCACTTCGCCCACCTGATGGAGATTTTGCTCTACCGGATATGGTCGGCTCAGATACTGATGAAGGCGCAGCTGCTGGTAAATGTGAAGTCATCTGCTTTACTGCAGATCACGGTGGCGCATTTAAATCACTTTCTCCACAACGTGTGCGCACACTTCTTGAAGCATGGCGCGATCGCACAGCAGATCTCTCGAAATTGCCATTCATCTCTCACATCGCACCTTTTGAAAACCGTGGTGAAGAAATTGGCGTGACGCTTGCTCACCCACACGGCCAGATCTATGCCTATTCATACCTTCCACCCCGTGTGAGCAAGATGCTCGATGTTGCTCGCGAGCATCACACAAAGACAGGACGCGTCTTATTCGATGATGTCCTTGCTCGCGAACTCCGCGATGGCGTGCGCATCATCGCTCGCAATGAACATTGGGTTGCCTACACACCTTATGCATCACGCTATCCATTTGAAATTCATGTTGTTCCATTGCAGCCCGTTGCAGACCTCACCGAATTAGCACCTGCTGCATGTGATTCATTCCCATCCATTGCCATTGAAGTGATGCAGCGCCTTGATGGAGTATTTGGAATCGAGATGGCCTATATCGCTGCATGGCATCAAGCACCTGTGCGCGAAGGCCGCGACCTTCTTCGCCTGCATTGGCAGATTACGAGCGTGCGCCGCGCTCCAGGAAAACTTAAGTATCTCGCTGGTTCAGAGTCTGCAATGGGCGCATTCATCATGGATATGAAGCCTGAGCAATCTGCGCAACAGTTAAAAGATGTAAAGCTCTAAGCAATGGCATCAATTGCACGTAGCTTTGAAGAGCTCTATGGTCGTAAACCAGAAGTATTCGCAGAAGCTCCAGGTCGCGTCAACCTCATTGGTGAACATATTGATTACAGCGAAGGTTTTGTACTGCCCTTCGCCATCGCAGATCGTGCCTATGCAGCAATCGCGGCTCGCCCAGATGGATTAGTGCGTATCGCATCGCATCAACGTAAAGAGAAGATTTTCTCTATCGATATCAGTGATGTGAAACCTGGCAGCAAAGGTGACTGGGAGAAATATGTTCTCGGAGTTCTCTGGAGCCTAGGAATTACAACAGGCGTAGATATCTTGGTCGATGGAAGCGTTCCATCAGGTGCTGGACTATCTTCATCTGCAGCGCTGGAATGTTCTGTAGCGGTGGGACTCAATACGCTTTTCTCACTTGAGAAGAGTAAGCAAGATTTAGCACGGGCCACACAGAAGGCAGAAAATGATTACGTGGGAATGCCCTGCGGCATCATGGATCAATCGGTATCACTCATGGGCCAAGCTGGTAGCGCGCTCTTACTTGATTGTCGCGACCTCACGACAGAAAGTATTCCTTTCGATGTTGCATCTGCTGGACTTGAACTTCTCATCATTGATACCCAAGCCCACCATGCACTCGTCGATGGAGGATACGCAGAGCGACGCGCTGCCTGTGAATCTGTTGCTAGTAAATTAGGCATTCCATCGATGCGCCATCTCACCCTTGAAGTCCTAGAGGCTCACCGTGAGAAGTTAACTGCCACTGAATTCATCCGAGCTCGCCATGCCGTTACTGAAATTGCTCGCGTCCTTGAGGCGGTCACAGCACTTCGTGCCTCTGATTTTGCAACGCTTGGACAACTGATTAATGCATCTCACGCATCACTGCGTGATGATTACGCAGTTTCATGCCCTGAGCTTGATGTTGCAGTGGATGCATCCCTTGCAGCAGGTGCGATGGGCTCACGTATGGTCGGTGGCGGCTTTGGTGGAAGTGCAATCGCACTGATTAAAGCAAGTGATGTTCAGAAGACTAAAGATGCAGTTCTAGCAGCATTTGAAGCTAAGGGATTTAAGAAGCCACGCTTTTTTACATCACTACCGAGTGCGGGAGCTAGTGCAAGCCTTATCAACTAGCTTTAGTTGGTTGCTGGCTCAATCGAGAGAACTTCAACGCCGCCGATGGAGTTAAGTATTTCTACCAAATCAGAGGGATCTGTTCCAGGAACAGCGACGGTAATCTCGTCATAGCCAGTTCCGCCTTCACTTTTAAGTACCTGAACGCCACGAATATCAGCACCTGCACTACCGATTGCAGATGCGAGCATGCCCAGTGATCCAGGGCGATCAGGAAGAGAAACCTGCAAAGTAAAGAGAGCCATGGAAGAAAGATACCCGCTACCTATGAACTTTAGGTAACGGGTATATTTCTTAAGGAAGATTTAGATCGATGGAGCTGAGCCTAAAGTGACTTTAAATGTCTCACTTCCACCTGTCGGTAGGTCGGCCACAATCGTGACAACCGCACCTGGTTTATAGGAACGGATGCGAACGATCGCTGTATCTGTATCAACAATCTTAAATCCATCGATGCTTCGAATAATTGCTCCCACTGGAATGCCAGCTTTCTCTGCACCTTCATTGGCGCTCAGACGAGAAATCTTTGCCCCACCTGCTGTGTATGTGGGATCAAAGTAGACACCAAGAACAGGACGAGTTGATTTTCCGGTTGCAATGATTTCATCAATGACGCGCTTTGCCTCATTGATGGGAATGGAGAAGCCAAGTCCAATAGATCCACTTGCAGATCCGCTGGAAAGAGTTGCAATAGCTGAGTTCACTCCAATGATGCGTCCTTGTGAATCAATCAGTGCGCCGCCTGAGTTACCCGGGTTAATTGCAGCATCGGTCTGAATTGCATTGACATATGACTGCGCATCACCAGTTCCCGTTGAAACCGGGCGATTGAGCGCAGAGATAATTCCGCTTGTGACAGTACTTGCAAGGCCAAGAGGTGAACCGATTGCAAGAACAGGATCTCCAACGCTGACCTTGCTTGAGTCCCCAAGTGTCACAGCCGGCAAGTTGCCCATCTCAATTTGAAGTACAGCAATGTCATAACCGGGATCTTTTCCAACAATCTTTGCTGGGTATTGATCTCCGTTGGAGAGCTCCACCTTAATTGTTGCTGCAGCACCAGAGGTATTTACCACGTGGTTATTGGTGATGATAAAGCTCGAGGTCGAGTTGCTCTTATAGACAGAACCCGATCCCGATCCGCCCCCACTAGAAGTAGTCACAGAAATTGAAACAACCGATGGGGTCACAAGGGATGAAATAGCTTTGGTGTTCATTCCACTGCCACCGATTTCAACAAGTGTGCGACTTGATGCACAGGTGCCTGTCGTTGAAAGGAAGAGCGCCTGAGTCCGATTATCAGCACACGCCTTGATGGAACCACTTGATTGAGTTGTTGCAGCAGTTGCAATCGAACCTGCGAGTGCTGCTCCTGCAATAAATGCAGCAACTACCTTGACGTTTATTTTGACGTTTCTCATGGCTACAATCCTGCCTCTAATTCCTGAGAGTTTCCTGTTATAGATTGTGGAAATACTTACGCTTCTACGACCCAAGCTCCGCTCACAGCGACCTTCACCTTTGCAAGAGGAGTCTGTGTTGGACCTGCAACAGCTTTTGCACCATTTGCTGGATCAAACTCTGCTCCATGGCACGGGCACTTTAAACGCTTTGATGTTGAGTTATAAGAGACGGTGCACCCTTGGTGTGTGCAGATTGCAGAGTATGCAAAGACGCCAGTTTTGGTGCGAAAGAGAACTGCAGGAACACCTTGTGATGAGTGTGTGAAGTTATAAGTCCCACCAACTTTGAGATCAGCTAACTTAATAATCTGCTTTCCGGATGCCTTTGATGTTGACTTTGCAGAAGTTGATGCAGCACTTGCCTTGGGAAATGCTCGACCTGCAGCGGATCCAAGAACGGCAATTGATGCGACAACGCCTGCGCGAATAACACCACGGCGTTCGATATTAAAAGATGGCATACGACGATTTCCAATCAGTAGTAGAAGATATGCCAGCCACAATATTGCGTAGGCGCTATCACTTGCTAAGAAGTATGGAGTTGTGTGGAAAGAACTGGAGAGCCAGAGCCCTGTTGCCATGGCAAAGCCACCAAAAGCTGCGCTATTGGGTGCAACGGATAGTAGCGTCGCAAATCCAATTGCGAACTCTGAAACCATAACGAAGGCACCGACTAACGCAGCGTGTTCAATCGTATGGTTGAGCAGAAATCCAATAGGTGAGCTCTGCGCAAATGCCGCCAGTTGCGTTCCTATATATGTAGGTGCACCTTGTGTGAGAAATCCTGGATCACTTGCCTTATCCCAGCCCGCGTATATCCACGTAATGCCAAGGAAGAGGCGCATGATGCGAAGGGCATTAGATTGTGAGCGCCAAGAAGTAACGGCGCTACGGGAGATGCTTTGAAGTGAATTCATGTGGTGAGGTTAAATCCCATACCTGAGAATCTCATGAAGACGCTCGGTGAGCCAGATGAAGATATAACTGTGGCTCCCTGACTTGGATTCGAACCAAGAACCTGTCGATTAACAGTCGACTGCTCTGCCGTTGAGCTATCAGGGAATGTAACGGGCGCAACTCTACCGCAGGGTCTAACCCCTGCCAAAATGAGGGAGAAATACGCGACGTTAGAGCGAACCAATCGATAGTTCATGAAGCCCACGTTTCTGGGTTTCAAGGGCTACCAAATCAGCAAATGCACCGTTGTATTGCTCTTGGTTTTCAACGGGATTTAAGCGCTGCAAACTCGATTTGAGATCTGCAATCTTGCGACTGACAAGTACTTCGCGAAGTCGAGCAACAATACTTGCAACATATTTATCAGAGAGTGCGCCATCTGTGCGCACGGGTTCAACAGAGAGCTCTGTAAAGAGCTGACGCATTCTCTCATCGCTCACATTTTCAAGAAGAACAGGTTCTGTTCCAAATGAATCAATGATGCGGCGAAGTTCACGATAAGCAGGATGAGTAAATGCATCCTCTTCAATAGTCTTCCAATCAAGGACAAGTCCAGGCATCTGCAGCTTTGCTTTTAATACTTCACGCTCAAGTATCAAGGTTAGTTCATTGGGATTAGGACGCCATGCAGTATCAGAAGTCGGCACGTCAACCGGTGCCGCACTTGTGGTGACTTTCTTCAGCGCAGTATTGACAGCTGCATTCACCACTTCAGTCTCTGTTCCAAGCCAGCCCGATAAAGATTTGATGTATTCAGGTCGCAGTGATTTATCGCGGATGGCGGCAACTAAGGGAGCCGCGGTATTGAGCGCATTCACGCGACCTTCTGCTGTTGTCAGGTCATGTTTTTTAAGCTCTGTGCGAATAGCAAATTCAAAGAGTGGAACTCTCTTTGCAATCAGATCACGCAGAGCAAGATCTCCCTTATGTTGACGCAGATCGCATGGATCTAGGCCATCGGGCTCAACGGCTACAAATGTTTGTGTGACAAACTTCTGATCATCGCCAAAGGCTTTGATCGCAGCTTTCTGTCCTGCAGCATCGCCATCGAATGTGAAGATTACTTCACCGCGGAAAGTATCGGCATCCATGAGTAAGCGGCGAATAATACGGATGTGATCATCTCCAAATGCTGTGCCACATGTGGCAACTGCTGTTGTAATGCCGGCTAAATGACATGCCATCACATCGGTATAGCCCTCAACGACTACTACCTGACGATTTTTAGCAATATCTTTCTTTGCCATATCAAGGCCATAGAGCACTTGTGACTTCTTATAGATAGGAGTCTCAGAGGTATTGAGATACTTAGGTCCCGGATCTTCTTCATCACTTGCTAACTTGCGAGCACCAAAACCAACGATGTCTCCTGAAATATCTTTAATCGGCCACATAATGCGATTGCGGAACTTATCAATGGGTCCACGTTCACCCATCTTTGAAATTCCTGCCTCTTCTAACTCTTCAATCGTAAATCCTGCTGCACGCAGATGTTTTGTAAGACCATCCCACCCATTAGGTGCATAGCCAACGCCGAAAGAATCACACGCAGCCTTATCAAATCCTCGTCTGGTCAGAAGATCACGAGCATGGGCTGCATCAGGAGATGAGTTCAGTAGCTCCTGATAAAACTTTGCAGCTGCAACGTGTGCGGCATAGAGACGTGAGCGCTGTGATGTGGGTTGTGCTGGCCCGCCTTCTTCATAGCGAAGCGTGTAACCAATTTGAGATGCAAGGCGTTCGATGGTCTCAGTGAAGGAAAGGTGATCTGTCTTCATCATAAAGTCGATGACATCACCGCCCACACCACAACCAAAGCAGTGGTAGTAATTCTTTGATGGTGTGACGTGGAAGGAAGGCGACTTCTCATCATGGAAAGGACATAGGCCTTTCTTCTGTCCTCCACCAGCATTTTTGAGTGCAACACCTGCAGCAGTGACTACCTCATCGATATGTGCATGTTCGCGCACATAAACAATGTCATCTGCCCTAATGCGACCGCTCATGTTCCTACCTTACCGACGCGCCGAAAGGTGTGCATGGAGCGCATATGCACCGGGGTCGGTCAGGCTGGCAATCTGGTCGACTACTACGCGTAGCCGCTCTGAGTCATTGGTAGCAACTTTCCAATCATCTTCAAAGATGGGGTCAAGTTCTTTAGGGGCTGCCTCAAAGAGCATCTCCACAAGTTCATGAATGACTACCTGCTGCTTTGCATAACGCTCTTGTGATGCTGCTGCATTAATCAGGTAGTGACCTGCAATCGCTTTGAGGAAATCAACTTCAATCTTCTGCTCACGTGGAATTTCAAGGTTGGCGCTATAACGAGTAAGAGGTCCATCTCCATGGACTTTGCGAGTTTCAAGTTCTGCAGCCAATACAAAGCGACCGATGAGTTGAGAGGTCGTATCTTTCAAACGAGCAAGAGCTCGGTGGGTGCGATCAAAGCTTGCAGGCCAGCATGAAAGGTTTTGCAGCCGCGTAAGGGCTGCTTCAACTTCTGATTTGTTTGCATCACTGCCATAACCGCTGACCATCTCTGTATAGAGAATGTCGAAATCTCTATCAAAGTTCTTCACAGTGACTTGCCCGGCAAATATTGCATCTTCTAGATCGTGCACGGAATAGGCGCAGTCATCAGACCAATCCATGATCTGGGCTTCAATACATTTGCGGCCCGCAGGGGCTGCTTCTCGAACCCAATGAAAGATTTCTGTGTCATCGTCATACACACCAAACTTACGAGGATTCTCAGCTCGAGCCCATGGATATTTTGTTGCAGCATCGAGCGATGCACGAGTCAGATTAAGTCCAAGGCTCTTGCCATTGCTATCCACAGTCTTTGCTTCAATGCGAGTGAGCAATCTAAATGATTGCGCATTACCTTCAAACCCACCACACGGTGCTGCAACTTCTGCAAGTGCTTCTTCACCATTATGACCAAAAGGTGGATGGCCCATATCGTGGGATAAACATGCAGTCTCAAGAAGATCCGGATCTGCGCCCAATGATTCACCGAGTTCGCGACCAATCTGTGCACACTCGAGTGAATGTGAAAGACGGGTGCGCTGGAAATCATTCTCCCAAGGAACTGCTACTTGAGTCTTTGCAGCAAGTCGGCGAAGAGCTGCCGAGTGAATAACACGTGCACGATCGCGCATAAATTCTGTGCGCCCTGGGCGCTTTGCTGGTTCATCCAGGAAGCGCTCTTGATCTGTGGCGCTGTAGTTACTGGATGAGCTCATGCACATACCTTACAAGTCCACTATTGCTCAGATGATCTGAGATGTGAATGCCCCTGCGTCCCAAGGTGATGTATGCCAGATAGGCACCTGCTTCACGGATGAGATAGCGATAGCGTGAATTCTCTAGAGTATTAGGCCCGCTCTGCGTTGGTGAACAGGTCGCAACGGCGCCTAAATCATTTGCCATCGTCATTGCTCGTTGGCAGTGATAGGCATCAGTTGCAATGATGACGTTATAAATCTTCAGTGAGCGCATCTCCTTGATGTATGCCCGTGTCTGACTCAAAGTATCGCGGCCCACAGGAAGTGCAATCACTCTGCTCTTTGCAATACCGTGACGGGTAAGCCAATACTTTCCTGCAGCAGCCTCAGTTGTGCGATCTCCTGGAGCACCTGCGCCGACGGTAATAATGAAGGGCGCATAACCTTTATCTCGTAATCTCTTTGCTTCAATTAATCGAGCCAGCAGTACTTCACCGGGAGCACCATCTAGTTGCGCAGCACCTGGAACCACAATGACTTCAGCTGATGTGCGAAAAGATGGATTCTTCGCAGAATTCCATGTCACAAAGAGTGCATACGTTGGAATAATGACGATGACTACAAGGATGAGTGAGATAACTCGGCGAATTAATTTAAACATTAACCACCCGAGAACATATCTTCAACATCGAGAGTAATCATTTCATCGGGATCATTGAGCCAACCATCAGGCAGAGTTGGTGGGCGACCACTACTTGTGCGACCACGTGGTTTATCCCCTATCTCAACTGGATATGGCTGATCATCGAGTTGATCAAGAAGTGAGCGAAGTTCTGTAAGGGAACCCACCATGCCAAATTGGCGACGCAACTCTGAATGAACACTAAATCCCTTGAGATACCAAGCCATATGTTTACGTAGGTCTCGACATCCACGATCTTCAGATTCAAAGTAATCAACGATGAGCTCGCCATGGCGGAACATCACTTCGCGCACTTCATGCAAAGTAGGCAATACGCGCTTATCTCCACCGTTAAATGCATCAACTAAGTCTGCAAATAACCATGGACGCCCGAGGCACCCGCGGCCCACAACAACACCAGCACACCCTGTTTGGCGCACCATCTCAACACCATCTGCGCCAGACCAGATATCACCATTGCCAAGAACAGGAACTCCTGTTGGTTTCAGGTGCTCTACAAGATTCTTAATTGCAGACCAATCTGCTTTTCCTTCATACATCTGCTGCGCAGTTCGTGCATGCAGTGCAACCCATGCAACACCAAGATCTGCAGCCGACTTTGCCGCCTCTAAATATGTGTGGTGATCTGTGTCGATGCCAATGCGCATCTTGACGGTGACAGGAATTCCATATGGCTTTGCATTCTCTACTGCAGCTTTGACAATCTCGCGGAAGAGATTGCGCTTAAAAGGTAGCGCTGCTCCCCCACCTTTGCGCGTCACCTTAGGAACTGGGCAACCAAAATTCATATCGATATGGTCGGCTAAATTCTCGCGACCAATCATCTTCACCGCCTCCCCCATATGGTGAGGATCAACGCTATAGAGCTGCACAGATCGTGGCCACTCACCAGCACCAGGTTCGATCATGCGCAAAGTTTCTGGAATGCGCTCTAGTAGCGCGCGAGCTGTCACCATCTCAGAGACAAAGAGACCAGCACCTTGTTCGCGGCAGAGCATGCGAAATGCTGCATTGGTAATTCCTGCCATCGGTGCAAGAACTACAGGTGGGTCTACTAAATGGACTCCATCTTTGAGCGGGAGTTGAAGCGGTGCTAGCAGCCGAGTAGACGTGGCGCTAGCCATGCTTCTACCTGATCAATTCCAATGCGCTCTTGCGCCATTGTGTCGCGATCGCGAATGGTCACTGCTTGATCTTCCAAAGTTTCGAAGTCGATAGTGATGCAGTAGGGAGTACCGATTTCATCTTGGCGACGATAACGACGGCCAATCGCACCTGAATCATCGAAATCAATATTCCAATTCTTACGCAGTTGAGCTGCAAGATCGCGAGCCTTCGGTGAAAGGTCAGCATTACGAGAAAGTGGAAGAACTGCAGCTTTGACAGGTGCTAGGCGGTGATCGAACTTCATCACAGCGCGCTTTTCCATCTCACCCTTTGCATTCGGTGCTTCATCTTCTGTGTAGGCATCCATCATGAATGTGAGCGTGCAACGATCTACTCCTGCTGCAGGTTCAATCACAAATGGTGTCCAGCGTTCATTCTTCTCTTGATCAAAGTAAGACAAGTCTTTTCCGGATGCTGCTGAGTGAGCCTTCAGGTCGAAGTCAGTACGGTTTGCAATACCTTCGAGCTCGCCCCATTCGGTGCCATTAAATTCAAACTTGTATTCGATATCTGCTGTGCGCTTTGAGTAGTGCGATAGCTTCTCTTTTGGATGATCATAGATACGAAGGCGATCTGGATTTATTCCTAGATCTTTATACCAAGCAAGACGGGTATCAATCCAATATTGGTGCCACTCTTCATCAGTTCCTGGAACTACAAAGAACTCCATCTCCATCTGCTCGAATTCACGAGTACGGAAGATGAAGTTTCCTGGCGTAATTTCATTACGGAAAGATTTACCAATCTGGCCAATACCAAAGGGTGGCTTCTTGCGTGATGTTGTCATTACCTGATCAAAGTTGATAAAGATTCCTTGCGCAGTCTCTGGGCGAAGGTATGCAAGTCCTGATTCATCTTCGACTGGTCCGAGGAATGTCTTGAGCAGACCTGAGAACTGCTTTGGTGTTGTGAATTGGCCTTTATTGCCGCAGGCAGGGCAGTTCACATCTGCAAGAGATGCTGGCGCCTTTCCATGCTTTGCTTCATATGCTTCCTCTAAATGATCTGCGCGATAACGCTTATGGCAGGAAGTGCATTCGGTAAGAGGATCGCTAAATGTTGCAACATGTCCTGATGCTTCCCAGACTTCACGAGCCAAGATCACTGATGAGTCGATACCGACAACATCTTCGCGGCCCATCACCATGGATTTCCACCACTGGCGCTTGACGTTGTTTTTGAGTTCAACGCCGAGTGGACCGTAATCCCAAGAAGCGCGAAGGCCTCCATAAATTTCTGATGAGGGGAATACAAATCCACGACGCTTTGAGAGCGAAACAATATTTTCTAAACGGTCTACGGCCATTTCAAATCTCCATCCGGCTGGCTGTCGGCGAATAACAACGGACGTTGCAATCGTGTTCTTAGTTTACTCGTAGGCTCCGGGCTCATCGATCGCGCGAGCCAAGACTGGAATGGCTTCTAACTTTGCGCGCGTAGAACTTAAAGCTCTGCGATATGAGCCCACGTTCTCCCATTCAGTACTTAAGACCCAGAGCGTTGGCTCATCAAGATTCTGGCCGACCGTGCCTGAGAGATATCCGGCAGCTTGGGCCAAGACATCGCGCGCTAGCTCAATCTCTGCGCGAAATGAGGCCGATTCACTCATAGGAACATTAAATCTTGCGATGGCGATCATGAGGTGAGCCTAGGGCGCTGGGCTATGGAAATGAAAATCATTTTCATCTGTGATACGGTCTGGCGATGAACATCGCAATCATCTTGGCAGCATCGACTGCAATCGCAACAACCACAGGCGGATATCTAGCAATTAGATCAAAAGATCGCCTCCACCTAGTGCTGGGGCTCTCAGCTGGCCTGCTTCTCGGACTTGTTGCCTTCGATCTTCTCCCTGAAATCTTTGAACTTAATACTCAAGAATTTCTCCATGCACCTGCTGCCTCAATTGCACTTGTTGCAGGTTTCTTACTCCTTCACTTCTACGAGCAAATCTTTGGTTCCCATGAACCTGCCGAATCAGATTACGGCCATGACCATGACCATACCTCCAGCATTGCAGGAGCCTTTGGCGCACTTGCAATGGGTGGTCACGTATTCCTCGATGGTGTTGCACTCGGTGTTGCATTCTCTGTCAGCAATAATCTTGGAGTCGCAGTCTTTATCGCACTTCTCGTCCACGCATTCTCAGATGGGCTCAATACGGTTTCATTCTTGATCAAGAGCGGTTCTTGGGGCAAGAAGAGCGTCTGGCTACTTGGTGTAGATGCAGTTGCACGAATTAGCGGTGCTGCACTTGGTTCTAGCTTTGCAGTCAACGATAACTTTGTTGGACTTTACTTAGCACTCTTTGCAGGAATTGTTATCTACCTTGCAACTTCTCATATCTTGCCTGAAGCACATTCACGACATAAATCCCGATACACGATCATGGCAACAATACTTGGCGTACTTGTTATGTGGTCACTTGTCGGATTCCTGCACGGCATGGAATAAAAGTGTCTCGATCAAACCCACGAGTCCTAAGTACTCTCGAGCGCGCCGGCGGATTTGCTAGCGCACAAGAGGTTTACAGACTCATGCAACGAGAAGGCGAAAGCATTGGCCTGACCACTGTCTATCGCTCGTTGCAGAGCTTGGTCAATGACAAAGTTGTCGATGTCTTGCGACGTGATGATGGTGAGGCTATCTATCGCCTCTGTGGAGAAGCCCACCATCATCACTTAGTCTGTAAAGGCTGCGGTGACACCGTTGAAATCGAAGGCGGCGCTATTGAAAAATGGGCGAAGGTAATGGCTGAAGAACATGGCTTTCGCGAAGTAGGCCACACCGCAGAAATCTTTGGCCTCTGCGCTAAGTGCTAAGAGTGAGATAGTTACGACATGAGTCTCTGGCGAACCATCAGCGCTGTCATAGGAATTGCATGTGTTCTTGTCTATGCGGGTGGCGCCAACTATTGGAACAAGCAGGACGGTTGGTATCAATCACTGAATCAACCATGGTGGCAGCCACCTAGCGTCGTCATTGGATTGATCTGGCCCTACAACTTCATCGTCATTGGAATTGCCCTCTACACAATCGCATCAAAAGCATCTCCTGTAGTTGTCGCCATAGCTCTATCCCTCTTCGCAACTAGCGTCTTTACTGCTCTGCGCTGGTCCTATCTCTTCTATGAAGTCCACGATTTAAATCGAGCAGCTTTTTCACTCCTGGTAACAGCGATTCTTACCATTCCAATTCTTGCAATGACATTCTCGCAATCAATCAAAGTTGGGATTGCACTCATCCCCTACCAAATCTGGATTTTTACCGTCGCAGCACTTGGCGCGAGCTATGCAAAGCTCAATTAAGCGCTTCCAAACCGTCTTTCACGCTCTGAATAAATCTCAATCGCTTTCCACAATAACTTTGGCGTCATATCTGGCCACAGAACATCCATAAAGACGAATTCAGCATAAGAAGATTGCCACGGCAAGAAGTTGCTGGTGCGCTGCTCACCAGATGATCGCAGGAACATATCGACATCGCGCATCTTGGGTGAGTAGAGATACTTCTCTAAAGTCTTCTCCGTTATTGCATCTGCCTTTACTTTGCCTCGCTTCACATCACGAGCTAATTCAGCTGCTGCATCAACAATCTCAGCGCGGCCCCCATAGTTCACACACATATTGAGAGTGAGCTTCTTATTCTTCTTCGTCAGCTCTTGCGCCTCTTCAAGTTCAGAAATCACTGATTTCCATAGTCGCTGCGGGCGACCCAGCCAATTGATCTTCACGCCCATCTCATTGAGGCGATCACGTCGGGTGCGCAGCATCTCGCGGCTATAGCCCATCAAGAACTTCACCTCTTCAGGGCTGCGCTTCCAATTCTCTGTTGAGAATGCATATGCGCTAATTTCCTTCACACCGAAATCAATCGCAGCTTCAACGATATCGAAGAGAACTTTCTCACCAGCTTGATGACCTGCTGTGCGAGGTAATCCGCGCTCTTTAGCCCAGCGCCCATTTCCATCCATCACAATTGCGATGTGTTGGGGAATCTCAATCTTCTTAGCCATATATATCTAACTAAGCCCTCTCGACCATCGGCAAACTTCGTAGTCCGCGTTCAAGGTGCCATTGTAGGTAAGCAGTTACCAAACCACTAGCCTCTCGGCGATGACGATGTTCGCTTTTTTCTGCCGTCTCCCAATCACCTTTAAGCAGCGCCTGCATTAATTCGAGCGCCTCCACAGATGCTGTCGCCGATGCTGATGGCCTGCAATCCATACAGACTGATCCACCGCCAACCAATGAGAAGTAACGGTGAGGACCAGCCTTTTCACAGCGAGAGCATGAAGTCATCGAAGGTTCATATCCACCGATAGATAGTGATCGCAGTAAGAATGCATCAAGGATTAGGGATGAATCAAATCTCTTCTCTGCAAGTGCTTTCATACCGCCAACTACTAACTGAAATTCTTGAGGAGCTGGTTCTTCCTCTTGTTGTGTAAAGCGCTCAGCAGTTTCAAGGATGGCGTGAGCAATCGTCCAGCGCTGGTAATCATCGGTGAGTGCTTCACCGTAATTCATAATCGCTTCAACCTGTGTGATGGTGTCAAAGGTCTTGCCTGAGTGCATCTGAATATCGACATGGCTACCGGGTTCAAGACGCGCACCGAATTTAGACATAGTGCGACGAACGCCCTTTGCAACGCCTCGAATACGACCGTGCTCTTTTGTCAGCAGGGTGATGATGCGATCTGCTTCACCAAGCTTTTGCGTGCGCAAAATGATTGCCTCATCACGATAGAGCTTGGATTGATGAGCAGACATACTGCGTACGATAGTTAGCGAATAGCGCGATTGATTGCAGACACGACCGCTTTAAGAGAAGCAGTCGTTGTATTAGGGTCGATTCCGACTCCCCAGAAGACATCTCCTGCAATAGCGCACTCCAGATAGGCAGCAGCGGATGCATCTCCACCTGATGAGAGTGCATGCTCACTGAAATCGAGAACGCGAACATCAACGCCATAGTTCTGCAAGATATGGCAGAACGCAGCAATTGGTCCATTACCGGTTCCATCCAACTCAATTGCTTCACCACGATCTGTCATCTTGACGGTGAGTTGAACATCTTCACCCATCACAGAAACTTGTGACATTCCCTTAAGACGGAAGCGTCCCCACGGAGCAGAATCTGTTGGCAGGTATTCATCTTCGAAGATATGCCACAACTGATCTGCTGTGATCTCGCCACCTTCGTTATCAGTCTTTGCCTGAACAATTCTCGATAGTTCAATTTGATGGCGACGTGGAAGATCTAGTGAATGCTCATTCTTCATGAGGTAGGCAACCCCACCCTTACCTGATTGTGAGTTCACACGAATAACAGCTTCGTAGGAGCGACCAATATCTTTAGGATCAATCGGTAGATATGGAACAGCCCATGTGTGGTTATCGACTGTATTACCTGCTGCCTTTGCATCCCGCTCTAAATGTTCGAAGCCCTTCTTAATCGCATCTTGGTGTGAACCAGAAAATGCTGTGAAGACAAGGTCGCCGCCATAGGGATGGCGCTCAGGAACACGCAATTGATTGCCGTATTCCACAGTGCGACGAATCTCATCGATATCGCTGAAATCAATATGTGGATCAATGCCATGAGATACCAAGTTCATGCCAAGGGTTACAAGACATACATTTCCTGTGCGCTCACCATTGCCGAATAACGTTCCTTCAATACGATCGGCGCCCGCTAAGTAGCCAAGCTCTGCAGCAGCTACTCCTGTTCCACGATCATTATGTGGGTGAAGAGAAACAATCACGCTCTCACGATTGGTGAGGTTACGACACATCCACTCAATGGAATCTGCATAGACATTTGGTGTGGCCATCTCAACAGTTGCAGGAAGGTTCATGATGGTCTTCCATTGCGGAGTTGGCTTCCAGATATCGTTGACCGCATTACAGACCTCAACAGCGAATTCGAGTTCGGTGCCGGTATATGACTCTGGTGAATATTCGAATGAAACCTTTGTCTCAGGAACAGTTGACATTAAATCAAGGCAGAGCTGGGCAGCATCAGTTGCAATCTTTTTGATGCCATCTTTATCAAGGCCAAAGACAACGCGGCGCTGCAAAGTTGATGTCGAGTTATATAGGTGAACAATCGCCTGCTTTGAACCCTTGATGGATTCATAGGTGCGACGGATAAGCGGTTCGCGAGCCTGGGTCAGCACCTGGATGATGACATCATCAGGAATTAAATCTTCATCAATGATCTTTCGAACAAAGTCGAAATCTGTCTGAGATGCTGATGGGAAACCCACCTCAATCTCTTTGTAACCCATCGCAACAAGTAACTTAAACATTGCAAGCTTGCGGGGAGTATCCATTGGGTCAATCAGCGCCTGGTTACCATCGCGAAGATCGACAGAACACCACTGGGGGGCCTTCGTCATCTTCTTACTTGGCCATGTGCGATCTTCAAGCTCAACGGGGATAAACGGTGAATAGCGATGCACCGGCATCTTTGAAGGCGTTTGCTTTGGGAAATTCATTTACTTAGCTCCTAATTTGTTTGGTTAACCGAAGGTGTTTACCGGCAACACCAAACTCCGCAGCGAGGAGACCGGTTGTTAGGCCTCGCTACGGCGGATAAGGAGGAGTCCGCGGAGCTTCATAGTGGCTACAGAATAGCGCGAGAGCGCTTATCTAATCAAGGTGCCTTATTGGGGTGGAATCAAGGTCCCCGAGAAGATCTGCCATGCGAGTGCAGATTTAGCAACCAAAGAGAGCGTGATGTAAGTCTTTTCTCCCCGTAGATAGTCAGACCACTTACCGACTTTCTTGTATTGCAGATATTGCACGATTGCAAAGGTGTTGAAGAAGAAAAAGATTGAGAAGATGATTCCATAGACAAATGCTGGTGCTTTCGTATCGCCTGGTCCTCCGACAGCTAAGACATAGAACAAGAGTGCAATCCATGGAACTGCGCCCGCGATGCAACCAAAGATAAATGGAAGCCATCCACCATTGCCTGGCTGCTCATACTTTTCCTGAAGCCAGCCGAAGAGAATCATCGATGCATTCACACCAAAGAGACAGATGATGGCAACAACATCGGAGACGCCAGTAATGAGCGCAATGAGAACAATCATTACTGATGAGCTAATTGAGTATTCAACCCAACGGAAGTAGTTGCGATGAGCTGCAAGGCCTGCGCTATAGCGGCTAAAGAATTGTGGACTTGCAACTAAGAAATGGAAGAAGGCTGAGAGTCCTAGAAAGATTGCAACAGTCAGACCGATGGGTGCTTCAAGCAAAGTGATGGGATCGGCAAAGACGCTTCCTGGAGGCCCTGCCATATAGCGAGCCACGATCGGTAGCGTGAAGTCATTAGCAAGTGCTAGAACTGCAATCATCTGTGCAAGGTGGAAGAAACCTGCAATGAGGTTGTAGCGACGAATTGATCCTGCGTTTATCTCTTTAGCCATAGCAAAATGCTACAGAAGTCCTTGCCAAAATCCTTGTTAGAGGACGGGTAAATATCGATCTAATTCATAGGCGCTGACCTGGCGGCGGTAGTCCTGCCACTCAGAGCGCTTATTGCGAAGGAAGTAATCAAATACATGCTCACCCAGTGTCTGGCGCACAAGTTCACTCTTCTCCATCACAAGGATTGCCTCTTCAAGATTTGATGGAAGTAGTTGGGTATCCGTTGATGGCTCAAGAACATACTTCTTCTCAATTCCCTTAAGACCTGCAGCTAACATCACTGCATAGGCAAGGTATGGATTACATGCAGAATCTGGTGAGCGGAATTCAATACGTGTTGAGTTCTCTTTCTTTGGCTTATACATAGGAATTCTCACAAGAGCACCTCGATCATTGTGGCCCCAGTTGATAATCGATGGCGCTTCTCCCCCACCTTGCAGGCGCTTATAAGAGTTGACCCATTGGTTTGTCACCGCCGTAATTTCTGCAGCATGCTTCAAGATGCCTGCAATAAATTGGCGGCCCACTGTTGAAAGATTGAGCTCTGCACTGGAATCATAGAAAGCATTCTTCTCACCATCAAAGAGTGAGACGTGGGTATGCATTCCAGAGCCAGGGTGATCAGTAAAGGGCTTAGGCATAAAGGATGCAAAGAATCCTTGGTTCAGAGCAACTTCTTTAATCACATGGCGGAAAGTCATGATGTTATCTGCAGTGCTTAAGGCATCTGCATAACGAAGATCAATCTCCTGTTGGCCAGGTGCTCCCTCATGATGGCTAAATTCAACAGAGACGCCCATGGCCTCAAGCAGCGTAATTGCCTGACGACGGAAGTCATGTCCCACAACTGCTGGTGTGTGATCGAAGTAGCCGCCTTGATCAACGGGAACAGGTGCCACACCTTTTTCAGGTTGTGATTTAAAGAGGAAGAATTCAATTTCAGGATGGGTGTAACAGGTATATCCCATCTTGGCAGCCTTATCTAAGGTGCGACGAAGAACATTGCGCGGATCTGCAGGAGATGCCTCACCACTTGGCAGAGTAATGTCGCAGAACATACGCGCAGCACCTTGTGCTTCAGCGCGCCAAGGCAAGATAGTAAATGTTGCAGGATCTGGCTTTGCCAACATATCGGATTCAAATTCGCGAGCAAATCCTTGAATCGCAGAACCATCGAAACCGATTCCTTCTTCAAAGGCATTTTCTAATTCAGCAGGTGCGATAGCGACAGATTTCAACGTTCCAAGAATGTCGGTAAACCACAGGCGAATGAAACGAATATCGCGCTCTTCGATAGTGCGAAGGACGAACTCTTGCTGCTTGCTGATGTTCTCACTTGGGGACATGTGGCCCATCGTGCCAAAGTGAAGTTACGGCAGTGTTACAAAATTAGAGTTCGCGCCACTTACTAGTCATAGGCAGGCGTCGATCCTTACCGAAGGCACGCTTGGAGACCTTGGTGCCAGGTGGATATTGGCGCCTCTTGTATTCGGCCCTATCGACCATAGAGATCACTCGCATGACAAGTGCTTTATCAAAGCCTGCAGCAATAAGGGCATCGCGTCCCAAATCATCATCGACATAGGCCTTTAAGACTTTATCCAATACTTCATATTCTGGAAGTGAATCAGAATCCTTCTGATCAGGACGCAGCTCAGCAGAGGGCTCCTTCGTAATGGAGCGCTCAGGAATTGGTGGCACTTCACCTGCATCCTTTGCCACCTGATTGCGCCAACGAGAAAGTGCCCACACATCTGTCTTATAAATATCTTTAATCGGTGCATAGCCACCGACAGCATCGCCATAGAGAGTGGAGTATCCGCAGGCGAGCTCTGATTTATTTCCTGTGGCAAGTACTAAGTGGCCATGTTGATTAGAAAGGCCCATCAGCGTTGTGCCGCGCACACGTGCCTGCACATTTTCCTCAGCAAGACCGGTGAGCTCTACTTCTTTCAGGAAGGCATCGACCATCTTCTGGATTTCAATAATGCGAAAGCCAAGGCCAGTATTTGCAGCCATCAATTGGGCATCTTCAATGGAATGCTCAGATGAATACTTACTTGGCATGGCAACACCGTGCACGCGATCAGGGCCCAGTGCATCAATGGCAAGTGCTGCAACCAATGCTGAATCAATGCCGCCAGATAAACCAACGAGGACTGAGGTGAAGCCATTCTTTCTCACATAATCGCGAAGGCCCACAACAATGGCGTTCCACATCTCTTCTTCATCACCTAAACGATGAGCGATTCCAGGAATGGAAGGCTTTGCAATCTCGACTGCCTCTTCAGAGATAATGACATCAGGAGTTGATGTGCCAGGTGCAACATCGACATCGACAATCATCACACCATCTTCAAATTGAGGAGCGCGGGCAATGACGGCTCCATCAGAATTCACAACAATGCTGTCCCCATCAAAGACCAGATCATCTTGGCCGCCGGTCATATTCACATAGGCAAGTGGAGCCTTCGCCTCGCGAGCGCGCTTGGTAACCAGAGCAAGGCGCACATCATCTTTCGCTCTCTCATAGGGAGATCCATTGGGAACAATGACGAGCCCTGGTGTGCGCTCTGCCAGCTGCGCGGTAATTCCCCCATCGATCCAGAGGTCTTCACAGATAGCGATGCCAACATCGATGCCATGGATGCGCACGACAAGGGTTGAATCTCCTGCAACAAAATTACGGAACTCATCAAAGACGCCGTAGTTAGGCAGGTGGCACTTTGCATAACGCGCCTTTACTTGCCCGCCTGCAATGACAGCGACCATATTCTGTGGCTTGCCATCGACCTGGTCTAAGTAACCCACGATAGAGACGATGCTCTTATCTAATTGTGTGGCCAGTGCTGTAAGTGCGCTCTTACTCGCCACCTGAAAAGAAGGGCGCAGCGCTAAATCCTCCACCGGATAACCGGTCAGCACCATCTCAGGAAAGATTGCGATATGGGCACCGGCTGCAACAGCCTGATCGACTGATTGGGTAATCAGCGCAGCATTACCCGCAAGGTCTCCGACCGTGGGGTTTATCTGAGCTAGCGCCAAACGCAACTTCATAGTTCAAGAGTATCGGGAGTAGCATTGGTGTCGACCCGGGGACCTCGCATGAGGCTTCGAGGCAGGAGAAGAAATTATGAGCACATCAACGACCCTCTATGGCGGTGCATCCCATCGTCGCGTCACCATCCTTGACCTGCGCGCTGCCAAAGAGCGCGGTGAGAAATGGGCGATGCTCACAAGCTATGAGCAGATGACTGCATCGATCTTTGATGAGGCAGGAATCCCCGTCCTCCTTGTGGGCGATAGCGCTGGCAATAATTTTCTCGGGGAAGAGAACACCATCCCGGTCACAGTCGATGATTTGATTCCACTAACCCGCGCCGTTGTTCGAGGATCCAACCGCGCCCTTGTCATTGCCGACCTTCCCTTTGGTTCCTATGAAGCATCAGCAGAACTTGCACTTGCCACCTCAACACGATTTTTTAAAGAAGCAGGTGCGATGGGAGTGAAGTTAGAAGGTGCTCACCTTGCTACCGTTGAAAAGCTCACCTCCGTCGGTATTCCCGTCATGGGCCATCTGGGTCTTACCCCGCAATCTCTTCACCAATTAGGTGGCTATCGCGTGCAGGGCAGAGATGATGCAGATGTGATTTTCGATGCAGCCCTCGCCCTAGAAAAAGCTGGAGCCTTTGCCATCGTTCTTGAACTCGTTCCAGCTGAACTTGCCGCCCGCATTACTGCCGCCCTTTCTATTCCCACCATCGGAATCGGTGCAGGAAGTGTGTGCGATGCCCAAGTGCTTGTCTGGACAGATATGGCAGGGCTGACTGCCAATCCTCCCAAGCTTGCCAAGGCATATCGCAATCTGCGTAAAGAGCTCTTCGATGCAACCCAGGAATTTGCTCTCGAGGTTCGCTCTGGTGCATTTCCTTCCGAAAAGGAAACCTTTCACTAGTCTTTGCAGGTGGCTAACTTTGCAATTGATCTGACTCCCCTAAAGAAGTACCCAGATTTTCGTAATCTCTGGACTGCAGGGCTGATTTCCTACTTCGGATCGATGATCACCTACGTTGCACTGCCCTTTCAACTCAAAGAGCTCACCGGTTCCTACCTCGCAGTAGGACTTCTGGGTGTTGTTGAGATTGTGCCTCTCATCATCTTTGGTCTCTATGGCGGCGTCCTTGCAGACTCTGTCGATCGCAAGAAGATGGTCTGGGTAACTGAAGCCGGAGCCCTCATCTTGGTCTTGGTTCTCCTTGGCAATTCACTTCTTGGCAGCCCGACCACCCTTGCCATCTATCTCGTCGCGGCTCTCTTTGCCGTAGTCGATGGTCTGCAGCGCCCTTCGATGGATGCGATGTTGCCACGGCTTGTCAGCCATGAAGATTTACCAGCAGCAAGTGCTCTCTTAAGTTTGCGGTGGCAGTTAGGTGTCATCGTCGGACCGACCATTGGCGGCATTATCTTCTCAACGCTATCGGTCAGCGCTGGATACGTTGTAGATATTGCAACATATGTACTCTCGCTACTTTTCCTTGCACGGGTGCGCTCTATTCCTCATTCCAAGGAGGCCGAAAAGCCATCTCTGTCAGCGTTATTAGATGGTGTGAGATATGCATTCAAGAGACAAGATTTATTAGGTACTTACATCATCGATCTTGCAGCGATGACTCTTGCAATGCCGATGGCTCTCTATCCTTTCTGGGCAGATGAATTAAATGCACCGTGGGCCCTCGGAATGTTCTATGCCGCCATCACTGTCGGATCTGTCATTGTCACTTTGACATCGGGGTGGACTCGCACCTATCGCTATCACGGTCGCGCCGTCATCTTGGCTGCGATGGGATGGGGACTTGCCATTGCAGCAGCTGGCCTAAGCACCTCACTGATCTTTGTCCTTTTCTTTCTCACCGTTGCCGGCGCATCGGATATGGTCAGCGCCCTCTTCCGGGGAAATATTTGGAACCAGACCATCCCCGATCACTTCCGTGGACGTCTTGCCGGAATCGAATTACTTTCCTATTCAGTCGGTCCCTTAGCTGGCCAACTTCGCGCAGCTTCTATGGCCGCAGCTACCACCTTGTCGATCTCGGTAACTTCCGGGGGGTTGATGTGTGTCGTTGTGGTCGCATTTTTGGCAATTTTCTTGCCGAAAATGTGGAAATACGACGTCCAAACCAACGAATTTGCCGTTCGAGAGCGGGAAATTCGTAAAAATCGGGAGATTTCTTAACTCGTGCGCCAAATTTTCAACATTTTTTCCCAAATTTCGGTAAATCTGGTTGAAAAATAGTTAGCGAAATTGCGAAAGAGCACAGAAAAAATAAAAAAATAATTAGCGACACGCACTGCAATTTTTCTCACAATGTAGTGGTAATTCTTTCCATATTCAGTCACACTTATCCACGAAACAGGTTTGGGTGACGGATCCGAACCCTTCCGATTAGGAGATAAACACATGGCTGCAGCTAAGAAATCTGCTCCAAAGAAGCGCAAGAAGGCAGCTGCACCAGCAGCACCTAAGAAGCGTCGTAAGAAGGCTGCTGCAACGCAGCAGCTAAGAAGGCTGCTCCAAAGCGTCGTAAGAAGGCAGCAGCTAAGAAGGCTGCTCCAAAGCGCCGCAAGAAGAAGGCAGCAGCTAAGAAGGCTGCTCCAAAGCGCCGCAAGAAGAAGGCAGCAGCTCCAGCAGCTGCTCCAAAGCGCCGCCGTCGCAAGAAGGCAGCAGCTAAGTAATTCATTACTTATAAAAAACCCCGCCAGGCAACTGGCGGGGTTTTTTATTGCTTACAACTAATCCTCTAGCGGATTCTCTTTCAGTGAATCACTCACACGTTCGAAAATCTCTGCCAATACCTTCTGATCTTCCTTTGTCAGGTGATCTAGAAATCTGCCTCGCACGCTATCGACATGATCTGGGGCAGCAGCGACAATCGCTTTCCATCCCTTGGCAGTCATGACAGCGAAGTAGCCACGTTTATCGATGGGGCAGGCCTCGCGCTTTACCCAGCCGGCCTTCTCCATCACCTTAATTCTGTGTGACAGACGAGATCTTGAGAGCATTGCCATATCTGCCAACTCACTCATACGCATTCGTCGCTCTGGGGCATCGCTCAGTTGTGCCAAGACTTCATAATCTGCCATCGAGAGCTCATGGTGATCGAGGTCGTAATCCAGCGCCTCAAGTAGGCGCCGGCTAGCGATGATGTAGCGGCGCCAAGCCTTCATTTCGGCAGGGTTTAACCAGCGTGGTGTTGTAGCGTTTTGCCCTGCCATGCATAGAAGTGTACGGCAGAAGTAGAATACGTTGAACTTTCAACTACTTTTTTCTTAGCGAATTGGATGACATGAGCCTCACATCAGGAATCGATAGCGCCTCCCTCGACCCATTGGTCCGCCCTCAAGATGACCTCTTTCGCCACTACAACGGCAAGTGGGTCCGCGAGTATGAGATGCCGGCAGATCGCTCCAGCGATGGAATCTTTCGCAAACTCCATGATGAGGCTGAGGAGCAAGTTCGCCAGATTATTGAGACATCATCGGGTGTGGGTGAAGCCCAGAAGATTGGTGATCTCTATAAATCATTTATGGATACCGATGCCATCAAGGCTCGTGGAATATCACCTATCGTCGATGACCTTGCTGCTATCGATGGCATTACCAACTTAAATGAATTCATCACCGTCATGGCCCGCCTTGAGATGCGCGGCATCGGTGGAATCTTTGGGGCAGCTATCTATCCCGATGCGATGGATTCCAATACCAATATTCTCTATATCGGCCAGGGTGGTCTCTCACTTCCTGATGAGTCCTACTACCGCGAAGAACAGTTCGCATCCATCCGCACAGCATTCCTCGATCACGTGGCAAAGATGTGCGCACTTGTTGGAATCGCCAATGGCGCAGATGTTGCGAAAAAGATTCTGACTCTTGAGACAGAGATTGCCACCCATCACTGGGATCAGGTCAAAGACCGCGATGCAACCCTTACCTACAACAAGTATTCACGGGCAGAGCTTGAAAGCCTTGCCCCACACTTCTTATTCGACACCTGGGCCACCAACGCGAAGGTGCCAGCCAAAGCCTTTGAAAGCTTGGTCGTCTGTGAACCATCCTTCTTTGAATCACTCTCTGCCATGTTTGCTCGCTTTGATTCCAACCGAGATTCATGGGTGGCTTGGCTCAAACTCAATCTCGTCTCTGCGAGCGCGGCCTTCCTCACCGATGAGATCGTCCAGCAGAACTTTGAGTTCTATGCAAAGACTCTCTCTGGCACACCACAAATCCGCGATCGCTGGAAGCGCGGAGTCTCAGTCACACAAGGTGCACTGGGAGAAGCCATCGGCAAGGTCTATGTGGAAAAGCATTTCCCTGCTCGCGCAAAGCAAGAGATGAAGGTCTTGGTCGATTACCTCCTTGAGGCATATCGCTTGAGCATTCTGGAACTGCCGTGGATGTCAGATGCCACAAAGCAGAAGGCGCTGGAGAAGCTCAAGAAGTTCACTCCCAAGATTGGCTATCCCGATAAGTGGCGCGATTACTCAACTCTTGAAATCTCAGCAGATGATTTGATTGGCAACCTCTGGCGCATTGCAGAGTTTGATCATGCCTATGCCATTGCAAAGATTGGCGCCCCTGTCGATCGCGATGAGTGGCATATGAACCCTCAGACAGTGAACGCCTATTACAACCCTCTGGCTAACGAAATCGTCTTTCCTGCTGCCATCTTGCAGCCGCCATTCTTTGATTTGGATGCTGAGATGGCTGCCAACTATGGCGGAATCGGTGCCACGATCGGCCATGAGATCGGCCATGGATTTGATGATCAAGGATCGAAATACGATGGCGATGGCAATATGGTCGATTGGTGGCTTGATGAGGATCGCGCAAAGTTTGAAGAGCTCACCAGCGTTCTGGTAAAACAATTTGATGCGCTCTCACCTGAGAGCACACCTGATATCCACGTTAACGGCGCCTTCACATTGGGTGAGAACATCGGTGACTTAGGTGGCCTTGCAATCGCCTATAAGGCCTATAAATTGGCCCTCAAGGGTGCACAGAGCCCTGTGATTGATGGATTTACCGGTGATCAACGCTTCTTCCTTTCCTACGCGCACTCATGGCGCAATAAGAACCGTCCTGAAGAGGTGCGCCGTCGCATTGCAATCGACCCACACTCACCTGATGAGTTCCGTTGCAACCAGATTGTCCGCAATGTCCAGGAGTTCTATGACGCATTCGCGCTGACTGATAAAGATCAGCTCTGGCTAGCGCCAAAAGAGCGCGTTCGGATTTGGTAAAGGTAGAATCATGCTCATGAAAAAACTTTCTCGTAAGCAGTGGATCATCATCGCTGTCGTAATCCTTATCGGCGGAGCAATCCTTCGCTCTGTCACCAACGGCGGCTCTGATGCCCCAGTCGATGCGGCGACCTTGGTCCAAGAAGAGGCCCCTGTTGCCACTATCGCCTTTGATGCACCACTTGACCTTGGGGGCGGTGTCTTTGTGACCGTCTCATCACCTTCACGTTTTTCACCAACGCAATTCATGACCAATATTGATCAGAAGCCAAAGACTTCAAACTCATTTGAAGTCATCATTAAAAACGGTGGAAAGACGCCTCTTGATTTCACTACTGTCTCATTGCAGGCATCATCCGGTGCCAATGTCTGCTTCGATGTCTTGGGAGACCTTGATATCAACGGAGCACCAACTGAGTCACTCAAGGCCGGAGCTGAAATCACTTACAAGTATGGAGTTGGTTGCCAAGCCTCTGTTGGAGATCCATTGACTCTCACAGTTCGCATCGGCGAATCCACTGTGCAGGTAGATGGAAAGCTTGCATAAGCTTTTTTAACGATTAACTTATTAACAATAAGAGAGCCCCGGCCAATTGGTCGGGGCTCTCTTATTGCCTTCTAATCTTCTGGGAAATGGCAGGCAATACGATGGCTTGGATCTTTACCAATCTGCATCAGCTCTGGAACTTGAGTGCGGCACTTATCTTGCGCCTTCCAGCAGCGAGTATTAAATACACAGCCTGCTGGTGGATTTACTGGGCTTGGTAGATCGCCCTGCAAGATGATGCGCTCACGCTTGCGACCCTTGATCGGATCTGCAACAGGAACGGCTGAAAGAAGTGCCTTTGTATATGGATGGCGAGGATGGGTGAAGAGATCAACCTTCTCGGCCTCCTCCATCACCTTGCCGAGATACATCACAATCACACGATCTGAGATGTGTTGAACGACAGAGAGATCGTGGGCCACAAAGATATAAGCCATATTAAATTCATCTTGCAGATCTTCTAGAAGGTTAACGACCTGAGCTTGAATCGAAACATCGAGTGCGGATACTGGCTCATCGGCAACGATGAGCTTTGGCTTCAATGCAATCGCACGAGCAACACCAATACGTTGGCGTTGTCCGCCAGAGAACTCGTGTGGATAGCGGTTGATGTGCTCTGGGTTAAGTCCCACGCGAGCCATGAGGCGTTGTACTTCTGCTTCGATGCCGCCGGCAGGAGTAACGCCTTGAATTTCAAATGCTGCGCCGATCAGGGTGCCCACAGTGTGGCGTGGGTTAAGGGATGCAAAAGGATCTTGGAAGATCATCTGCATCTGCGAACGCAGTGGCTTCATCTGCTTTGGCTTTAAGCCTGTGATGTCTTGACCTTCGAAGGTGATCTTTCCACCCGTTGGTTCATACAACTTCAAGATGGTGCGACCTGCAGTGGTCTTTCCGCATCCTGATTCGCCGACAAGTCCAATGGTCTGACCTGGATAGATTTCAAGGTCGATGCCATCGACAGCCTTGACGGTGCCCTTGACCTTTGAGAATGCTCCACCTGTTGTTGTGGGGAAGTACTTCTTCAAGCCCTCAATTTTGAGAAGAGGCTCAGTCATTAGATGCCACCACTTTCTTTACGGGCTTTCACAAGTTCTGATTCAGGCAAGTGGCATCGTGAGAAGTGTTCAGTAGTTTTCGTATCCAATGTGGGAGCGGTAGTGGCACAGAGTTTATTTGCCACGCGGTCAGAGAATGAACAACGTGCACGGAATGAACATCCCTGTGGCAGGTGGATCAGCGATGGTGGCTGTCCTGGGATTGCGACAAGGCGTCTGGAATCGAGTTCGCCAATCTTTGGAATCGAGTTCAAAAGACCGATCGAGTAAGGATGATCTGGGCGGTAGTAGATATCTTCAGCACCACCGCTTTCGACAATCTTTCCCGCATACATAACATTCACGCGATCTGCGACCTCAGCGACAACACCAAGGTCGTGAGTGATCAAGATAAGAGCCATGTTGAACTCTTTCTGCATCTCACGGATGAGCTGCAAGATCTGAGACTGCACAGTCACATCCAGCGCGGTCGTTGGTTCATCTGCAATCAAAAGGGAAGGGTTATTGATGAGAGCCATTGCAATCATCACGCGCTGGCGCATGCCGCCTGAGAATTGATGAGGGAATTCATCAACACGCTTTGATGCATCTGGAATTCCAACAAGGTCTAGCATCTCGATAGCGCGCTTCTTACCGGCTGCCTTATCGCCTTCGTTATAGAGAGACCAAGCCTCAATGAGCTGGTTACCAATGGAGTAATACGGGTGCAGAGCCGACATCGGATCTTGGAAGATCATCGACATCGCCTTGCCGCGAAGCTTGCGCACTACCTCGTCATCAGCAGAGATGACATCGATAGGGCCTGAATCAAGATTAAGAAATGCTTGGCCTGTGATCTGTGTGCGCTTGCGATCGTGAAGACCCATGACGGCAAGGGATGTAACAGATTTACCAGAACCTGACTCACCCACAACGGCAAGTGTTTCACCGCGCGCTACAGTAAATGAGATGTCATTAGATGCTTGCACAAGGCCATCTTCGGTAGGGAAAGCAACGTTGAGGTTTTTTACCTCAAGAAAAGGCTTAAGCGTCATGAAGCAACTCTCACTCGTGGATCGATATAGGCATACAAGATATCGACCAGTAAGTTGGCAACAATCACAAAGACTGCAGCCAAGATGGTGGTTGCAAGAATTGTAGGAAGATCGTAATCACGCAATACAGCGCGAATAGAGAGTCGACCTAAACCTGGCAAGTTGAAGATGCCTTCGGTGATGATTGCACCACCTAAGAGGCCTGCGAAATCAAGACCTGCCAAAGTGATGATCGGGGCAAGGGCAGCGCGCAGTGTGTGCTTGCGAAGGATGTCTCGCTCATTTAAACCTTTTGCACGTGCTGTACGAATGTAATCTTCCGTTGAAGTCTCGATGACATTGGATCGAGTAAAACGTGTGTAGGTGGCTGCATAGAGAAGCGCCAAAACTATCCACGGGAAGATAAAGGTTCTAAACCACGCAACAGGATCTTCAAGCGGTGAGACCCAGCGCCCCATCTCAATAGGGTTAATAAGATTAAATTTAAGGGCGACAAAGAGAAGAATCAAAATACCTGAAATAAATGTGGGAAGAGATGTTCCAATGAGAACGAAGGCAGTTGCCGCTCGATCTTGCCATTCATTCTTCTTCCGGGCTGCCAGAATTCCAAGGCTCACACCGACTGAGAGCCATAGAACAAATGCTCCGACGGCTAGTGAGAGAGTGACAGGGAATGCTTCAGCAACAAGAGTTGTGACACATTCGTGGCGGTTAAATGAATATCCAAATGCCGGCGCTGGGCAGTGGAAAGCTGCTGCACCTTCACCAAAGTCGCGTCCAACAAAGAGTCCCTTAACAAAGCGTCCATATTGCACCTGCACTGGGACATCAAGTCCGAGGCGGTGGCGGTTAGCTTCAATCACTGGCGCAGAACATGCTTTTCCGCATGTGAGCGCTGCAGGGTCCATAGGAAGGACTGCAAAGATGCCAAAGACAGACATGCTCACGAGAGTGATGACCAAGAAAGTCGCACTCAATCGACGAGCCAAGTACTTCAACATCGAAAATCTCCTAAAAATAGCCTTGAAATAAAATTGTGTGATTTCGTGGAGTTGCGGGCGGCTTCATTTTGTGAAACCGCCCGCAACTGTAACGAATTGCTAACTAACTTTCGTTAATTAGTTCTTTACGTACATACCACCGAAGCCGAAGTTACCCTGTGGCTCCCAGTAGTAAACGCCGCCAACCTTAGAGCCCCAGACTTCCTGGCCCTTAGAGAAGACAGGACGGATGATCCAGTACTGGTCCATAACGTACTGACTGAGTTCTTGCCATCCCTTCGCCTGCTTAGCGCGGTTTGTTTCAACCTTAGTTGCATCAGACTTCTTCTTGAATGCTGCATATGCTGCATCATCCCAGTTCTGTGACAAGTTAAATCCACCCTCTTTAGTAAAGAGCTCAGGAATAACTGTTGATGCATTTGCCCAGTCAGCACCCCAACCAGCAGTTGAAATGTCATTCTGCTTGTCGCGGTTTTGAACTGTTGAGTAGTACTGACCGGAAGGAATGAAGTTGAACTTCAAGTTAATTCCAGCTGCCTTAACAGCATCGCCAATCAAGACTGCTGCCTTCTGGCTAGTTGCAGTATTAGAGAGATCCCAAATGATTCCCTTATCTGCAGCAGTTGCACGTGAGTAAGCATCTGGACATGAAGTCTTTGCCTTCTCAAGCAATGATGCTGCGTAAGTTGCATTTCCGGTGATCTTCCAATTTGCATCGTGAATGTTTCCAGTTGTCTTCGCATAATCAAGACCAAGAACAGGCTTTACAGGGTTATCTCCTGGGTCACCGTAGAACTCACGTCCACCTGAAAGGTCGATGAGAGCCTGGGTATTGATTGCAAAGAAGACAGCCTTACGAATATCGAGGCAGTCCATGTGACCCTTCTTTACGTTCATTGCTGCATAGCGAACGTATGGATCGTAGACGTTAAAGCGCTGCGCCTTCTTAGTTGGATCTGCGAAGAATGCGCGAAGGTTTGCTGGCTGTAGAGCATCAAGTGATGCAGTGTTAGGGATCTGATCTTCAAGCATGATCTGATCGCGAACATCTTCAGCTAGACCAAAACGTACAACGATGTTATCTGGGTATGGAGTACGGACTGTGTCTGATGACTTCTTCCAAGCAGCGTTACGCTCGAGCTCGAGCTGATCGCCGATCTTGTATGAAGAGATCTTGTATGGACCGTTTGAGAAAGGACGAAGGTCGTACTTATCGCCTGTGTCCTTAGAAGCCTTCACTGGTGCACCTGCTGGGTAAGTAAGTGCGTAGTTGAAGTCTGCGAATGAGCGGTTCAAGTTAAAGGTAATTGTGTTACCTGAACATGTAACTGCCTTATCGAATGCTGCCTGTCCGGTCTTCTTGTATGGACCCTTGTAGACAGATGCTCCATCTTTATCAGTTGGAATATCAAGTGCCTGCACGAGGTACTGAGGACCGTCAGTGATGACGTCGCCTGCGAATGGACGTGATACGCCGTACTTCACATCAGCACAGGTAACAGCTGAGCCGTCTTCCCATGTGACGCCAGCACGAAGTGTGAACTTCCATGTCTTAGCTGCATTTGATGGAACACCAGTGTTAGTTGCAAGGTCTGCAACGAGTGATGAACCTGCTGAACCTGCTACTGGCTTGTATGAAACCAAGTTGCGGTAGAGGTATGAGTTCAAGAACGCAATGTCGCGACCTGTGTAAACACGGGCTGGGTCAATGTGATCGAACTGTTCTGCATTTGTAACGAAGTAGAGAGTTCCGCCAGTAACTGGCTTCTCTGCAGCGTTTGCACTTGTGCCTGACGCAACTGTTACGCCAACAGCAAGTGCAATTGCAGCTGTTGAAGCAAGGATGCGACGGCTAGTTTTCAAACCGGACATTTGTCCTCCTTGTAGAAGCGGATCTAACTCACGGGACGTGAATCAGAGCTGAAACTTCATTAAGAGAAACTCGCGAGATATCTCTTCATTGAAGCTTTTTCCCGTATTGCTACGGAAAATCCCATATTGCTATGGAAATCTAGGGTCTATCTACCTGCCTTCGGATCGAGCGCATCGCGCACGGCATCACCGAGCAGATTGAGAGCAAGAACGATTGCAATCAAAATGGTGCATGGAATAAGAAGGTATGCAGGGTCTTCGCGCCAATAGGCGATCGCATCAGAGAGCACCAGACCAAAGGTGGATGCAGGTGCCTGCACGCCAACGCCTAGGAATGAGAAGGTCGCCTCTGCTGCGATATATCCAGGCAATGAGAGTGAGATAAAGACGATTGCTGTTGGCCATAAGTTAGGCAGTAGCTCTTTGACAATGATGCGCCAGCTCGATGCACCCATCGCTTGAGCTGCCATCACAAAGTCGCGTTCGCGAAGTGACATGGTTTGAGAACGGATGAGTCGATAAAAACCAGTCCATCCAAAGAAGACAAGGAAGATCACAAGTACCAAGATGCGAGCAGCATTTTCATGCGCAATTCCTGCTGCTTCCACACGCTGCACAAGCGGAAGTGAGAGAGCGATAATCATAAAAGTGCCGGGGAATGAGAGAAGAAAATCGGAAAAACGCCCCACAGATGCATCAACTTTGCCCTTGAAGTAACCGGTTGCAATACCGATCAACATTCCAATTCCGATAGCTGCAACAGTTGAAATAATTGCAACGAGGAATGAAAGTTGTGAGCCATAGAGAAGAAGTGCGAAGACATCGCGACCAACGCCAGGTTCAACTCCGAGCGGGTGTGCCCAAGAGATTCCACCCATAGCTCCGATTGGCATCGCAAACTCATTGAGAGTGCCGTCATAAATAGAATGGTTATCAACGCCAAATAAGCGCGTGATGACTGGAGCGAGTGCTGAAACGCTTAAGAAGAAGATCGTTGCGCAGCCGGCATAGATACCAACCTTGTTGCGCTTAAAGCGTCCCCACGCAATCTGTTTGGGGGTGCGCTGAACTATCTCTTGTGACTCTTCTTCGAGTACAACGGCAGTCAATTGTTGGGCCCCTTAGAACACGGTTATTGCCACGGCATTACCCGTGAGTACTGCAAGGTAGTCGCAAGATGGCTAAAAAGAAACCCCAAATGTCCTAAATAACCCCATTTTGCAGAGGTTGTTACCCACTCGTTATAGCGCGACCGCTGCAGCCCTCTTCATTGCAAGAAATAGCGGGATTGAAAGAAAACAGCCAATAAACATGGTGATGATCCAGGCGGTTGCAAGATCAGCCCCCAGCATCAGCCCTGTGATGGCAGGGCCAAGGACTCCAGAGACTGACCATTGCAAACTCATCCACGCATTGGCGCGGCCACGAATATGTTCAGGAGCTAGTTCGTTTGCAAGAGTTGGAATTGTGGGAGCTTGAATCATTTCACCCACTGCAAAGATAAATTGGCTTAAGGAGAGTGCAATACCTGATGCAAAAAGTGGAAGGTATGGAGCAATTCCAACAAAGACCCACGAGAGCGCCCACACCAATCCCACGGCAATGAGGGCTGCATACTTGGAATACTTATCAATCACGCGCATCACAAGTGGTTGAAAGATAACAATCGAGAGTGTGTTCACGCCAAAGATAATCCCGAGCCACTTAGGTGAGAGTCCAAGGAATTGCGTTGCAAAGACTGGAATACCGGCTTGAATCGTTCCATAGCCGAAGGTGAAGAGGATGATTCCTGCGATGCCTAAGAACATCAGAGGCTTTATTTCAAAGAGATCCTTATAGGAACCAGTCTTTGGTTCATGCTCTTTCGGGATGTATTTATTGACATGCTCACCACGCAGAGTGAGCACAATCAGCAGATAGAGCAGGAATGTGCAGGCATCGACCCAATACATAATTTGGAATGAGAGTAAGTCACCGCGCTGAATAATCAGTGATGAGAGTAAGCCACCAACTCCCAAACCTAAATTGAGCAACATAAAGTTAAAACCAAAGATTTTAGATCGATCTCTTTCAGGTGTGACTCGAGTCAAGATCACACTCTGGCTTGGCCAGATTGCCTGTCCTGCAATGTTAAGGCCAGTCATAACAATCACCGCTTGAAAATGTGTCTGCACCTGGGATAGTGAGAAAGCAGCGGCTGAGTTTAATAAAAGCCCGCCGATAATGACTTTCTTAGGTCCGATGCGATCGACAAGTGCACCCATCGGTGAGCTGGCAATGATGCTGACTAGGGAGCCATATGCAAGTAAGAGGCCACCGAAGGTATTGGTGAAGCCGCGCATATCGTGCAAGTAGACAAGTAGCAGTGACAGAGTCATTCCGCCACCTATTGCATTAAGGCAAATACCAAAGATGATCTTCCGTGACTGCGGATTAAGCAGGACGGTGAATTCCTTATAGAGCATTTACTTCAATAGACCTTGTGCCTGCGCCAATATTTCAGCGCGGTACTTCACTCCAATTGAGATATGGCCTTCACCTGGCTTGAAGGTCAGAGTCGCAGTGGGAATGTGTTTTTCTAACCAGTAAGAGTGAGCATGAGGAACCATGAAGTCATCATCGCCCTGCCATAAGAAGACAGGTTTGGTGATTGCCTCTAGCTCAAATCCCCACTTCTTCACAAAGACTAAGTCGTCATCAATCCAGCCATCGAAGCTGACAGCAAGTGCGCTTCGCATTGAAGCTGCCATTGCATCAGCTTCTCCACCTTCAAGAACTGCCTTATCGGCATCTCCAATGAGTCCACCAAATGCTTCGATGATGTCACTTCCTGTTACTGATTTCATTGCTCCTGCATTGTCATTCATCCACTGATCAATGACTGCTTCACCTTTGAGGGCTGCACCAAATTCATCATGGTTTTCTGGTCCCATACCTTCAAGGAAATCAAGATCATCCACACCAAATGCACCAACACCAGCAAGAGAGATTGCACCAACATTGCGTGGTTCAAAGGTATTGGCAAGGCAATGTGGGCCTCCGCCAGACCAACCGATGGATACAAACTTAGTGATGTTCTTTGCATCTAACACTTGAGCAATATCTGAGTTCACATTAATCACACTGCGACCTGGGTTGCGATCACTAGTTCCATATCCTGCGCGGCTATAAGCAATAGCGCGAATACCTGCAGTTGCTGCTGACTCAAGCCAATCAGTCCATGAGCTTGCATGGCCTGGTGTTCCGTGATGGAAAACAATCGCGCTCTCAGAGTTGATTCCATTATCGGCAATCTCTAATTCGCGACCATCTTTGAGTTTAAATTGAGGCATTTAGCCAGTCTATTACTCTGACACAATATGCAACATGGTTTCGGCTAGCGCAGATAAGGGCTTCTCCTATGAGATTTCCCATGCTCCCGAATCAGGATTAGCGCGAGCAGGGGTTATTACAACTCCCCACGGACAGATTCAGACTCCCGCTTTCATTCCAGTTGGAACTAAGGCCAATGTGAAGACTGTTCTCCCTGAAGCGATGGAAGAACTTGGTGCGCAAGCACTTCTCGCCAATGCCTACCACCTGTATTTGCAGCCAGGTCCCAGCGTTCTCGATGAGGCAGGCGGTCTCGGTGCATTTATGAATTGGGATAAGCCGACCTTTACTGATAGCGGAGGATTCCAAGTTCTCTCACTCGGTGTGGGATTCAAGAAGGTGCTCGCCATGGATGCGCAGACCTTTCGATCTGATCAAGTCATTGCCAAGAATAAAGAGCGTCTTGCCCATGTCGATGATGAAGGTGTGACATTTAAGAGCCATCTCGATGGTTCGATGCATCGTTTCACCTCAGAAGTCTCAATGCAGATTCAACATCAATTGGGCGCCGACATCATGTTTGCCTTTGATGAGTGCACCACTCTTCACAACACTCGCCCCTACCAAGAGCTGGCAATAGAGCGCACATATAACTGGGCAATTCGTTGTCTTGATGAACATAAGCGCCTCACCGATGCGCGAGCTGATAAGCCATATCAAGCACTCTTTGGAGTAATTCAAGGTGCTCAATATGAAGATTTACGCAAAAAAGCATCATCAGATCTTGGTGGAATGAGCTCATCAGGAATTGAGTTTGATGGATTCGGTATTGGTGGAGCGCTCGATAAAGATTCACTCGGTACCATCGTTGGATGGGTCAACTCCACACTTCCTGAAAACAAACCCAAGCACCTACTTGGTATCGGTGCTCCTGAAGATCTCTTTGTCGGGGTTGAAAACGGTGTTGATACATTCGACTGCGTTCTTGCGTCCCGTATCGCTCGCACAAGCGCCGTCTACACAATGACTGGGCGCTTTAACGTCTCTAACGCTCCCTATGTGCGCGATTTCAACCCGATTGATAGTGAATGTGATTGCTATACCTGTAAGAACTACACCCGTGCATACCTTTGTCACCTATTTCGCGGCAAAGAGATGCTCGCTGGAACGCTTGCCACTATTCATAATGAGCGATTTATTGTGCGCCTTGTAGATCAGATGCGACAGGCAATCATTGATGGCACATTCCAAGAGATGAAGAAAGAATTTATGGGGCGCTACACCCATAAATCAGGTCAAGCCAGAGATTAATTAGTGGTGAAGATCTTTAAGATTTTCAGCTTCACTACCCACAGGAGACCATCCACCAGGAATGAGATCTTGAGCCTCAGCTGGTCCCCATGAACCACCTTCATATTGAATCACTGGGTTTGGATTCTTTAAGAGATCTTCCAAAATCTGCCATGAGTGAAGAACAGCATCAATACGAGTAAAGCGGAAGTGATCGCCCAACATTGCAGCGCGTAGTAATCGCTCATATGGACCTTGGCGATCGCCGAACTCTGCAACGAACTCTACGGAGAGATCAACGGTCTCTGTAATCAACTTAGTTCCAGGCTTTTTCGCTTGAAGTGAGATATCTACGCCATCTTTAGCACCAAGGCGGAATCGCACTTGATTGGATTCACTCTTTCCAAAGAGAGCGCGTGGAGGTTGCTTAAATTCAACAATAACTTCAAGGACAGTCTCAGGCATCTTCTTACCTGTGCGCAGGTAGATAGGAACTCCTGCCCAGCGCCAGTTATCGATAAACAATTTCATCGCAACAAAGGTTTCCGTATCTGAATTCTCAGCTACGCCATCTTCATCGAGGAATCCTTCAAATTGCCCGCGGACAACATCGTTCTTATTGATATCGCGAATAGCGGAGAGAACCTTGATCTTCTCATTCTGCATCGCCTCAGAACCCATATCGATAGGCGGTTCCATAGTGAGCATCGTTAAAACTTGAAGGATATGGTTTTGCAGCACATCGCGCGTTGCACCGACTCCGTCATAGAA
>JAPLBL010000059.1 GCA_026392765.1 Actinomycetota bacterium | reverse complement strand
AGTGATGGTCATCGCTATGGGCCTTGTATTTGTTCTCCTTCTCGGAGAAATCGATCTCTCGGCTGGTTATGCATCAGGTGTGTGTGGCGCTGTTCTTGTGCTACTTGTGACCAATCATGGTTGGAGTTGGTACACAGCACTTGGTGCAAGCATTGCTGTTGGCGGACTACTCGGAGTTCTTATCGGAACACTTGTCTCTCGACTTGGTATTCCTTCATTCGTTGTCACACTCGCCGCCTTCTTAGCTTTCCAAGGCGTACTTCTTCTGCTCGCAGGTGAAGGTGGAACAATTCCAATTGCAGATAAGACTATTTTGTCAGTTGAAAATAGCAACCTTACGCCGATCCAAGGATGGATTCTCTGGACAGTAACCTCTGCTCTCTATGTTGTTGGTGGGCTCAATCGCATCAACTCACGTCGCAAGGCAGGACTTGTTGTTGAGCTAACACAGCTCTGGGCGATGAAGACAGTTGCTTTGCTGGTCATCACAGGTGGTGCTGTCTATCAACTCAATCAAGAGCGTGGTCTATCTGCAACAAATAGCACCAAAGGTGTTCCTATTGTTGCGCCACTAATTCTTGTCATCCTTATTGCAGGTACTTTCTTGCTATCTAGGACAGCATTTGGCCGCCACATCTATGCAGTCGGTGGAAATGCCGAAGCGGCGCGGCGCGCAGGTATCAATGTAAAGCGCGTTCGCACGATTGCATTCGTACTTTGCTCAGCACTTGCTGCAGTTGCTGGAATGCTCTTTGCATCTCGTATGAACTCGATCTCGCCATCTACCGGTGGATCTTCAACACTTCTCTATGCAGTGGGCGCTGCTGTCATCGGTGGAGTTTCACTCTTTGGCGGTAAGGGCCGCATGCGCGATGCAATCCTCGGAGGATTTGTCGTTGCCGTGATTGATAACGGCATGGGTCTTCTCGGTTATGGCGCAGGGATTCAATACCTTGTCACAGGCGCAGTTCTATTGGTCTCAGCTGGTGTTGATGCGGTTTCTCGTCGTGGAGCGTTAACAAACTAAGCAATAGGCACGGATTTGTTGCATCAGCCAAAGGCGCGTAACCTTTCGCATGCAACTCCAGCGGGAGTGGTGAAATGGCAGACACGCAAGTCTTAGGAACTTGTGCTCCGGCGTGCGGGTTCAAGTCCCGCCTCCCGCACCAGGATTATTGATTTAATTGCCCCATGGCAAAGCAATCTCCAGCAAAGATAAAGAAGCTTCGTGGCGAAGCCATGCGCGCTGCAGCTGCGCGAAAAGCAGCACGAGCAGTCTCTGCCTCAACTCATAGCGAAGTAGATCTAGATGCCTATGCCGGCGTTGATGGCCCATGGCGCGAACTAGGCCTCTCAGCCCCTGCGCGTAGAGCGCTCATTGATGAGGGCTATTACAAGCTCAGTGACTTACGCAAGGTATCTCTAGATGCCATCAAGGATTTACATGGCATGGGCCCAAACGCCATCCGTATCCTCACAACGGCTATGAAAAAGGCCGATCTCTCCTTTAGAAAGTGATCCTGCAAGTAACTTGCAAAGAAGATTGATAGGCGATTTTTCATTTTAATTTCTTCCAGTTAATATTTCCCACGTTCACGAGTTCTACGTATTAGCCCCGGCTCAGTAGACGGCAACCCTCCACCGCGGTGGGGTGCTCCGGGTGACGAACAGGTCAGTTAACTGGCAAGTGCGAATTTCAAAGCTGAATACATCGCTCTCGCTGATAACTGACACCTACTGCGATGGAGAAATACATGTCTAACAATTGGTCTTTCGAGACTCTGCAAATTCATGCAGGGCAGACTGCAGATCCAACAACAGGTGCACGCGCACTTCCGTTGTATCAAACAACTGCTTATCAATTCCGCGATACAACTCACGCGGCAAATCTCTTTGGTCTTGCCGAACTAGGCAATATCTACACACGCATCATGAACCCAACACAGGATGCAGTTGAGCAACGTCTTGCTGCCCTTGAAGGTGGCGTTGCTGCACTCCTTCTTGCATCGGGCTCTGCTGCAACAACATTTGCAGTCATGAATGTTGCTGAAGCTGGCGATCATATTGTTTCAAGCCCAAGCCTCTATGGCGGCACATATAACTTGTTCCACTACACGCTACCTAAGTTTGGCATTGAAGTAACTTTCGTTGATGATCCTAATAACCCAGAATCATGGAAGAAAGCTGTAAAGCCAAATACCAAGGCATTCTTTGGTGAGACTATTGCAAATCCAAAGAATGAAATTTTGGATATTAAGGCAATCGCAGATGTTGCTCACTCAGTCGGCGTTCCACTTATTGTGGACAATACTGTTGCAACACCATACCTAATCAAGCCAATTGATTTTGGTGCAGATGTTGTTGTTCACTCAGCGACTAAATTCCTCTCTGGCCATGGCAATGCTGTTGTTGGTGCAATCATCGATGCTGGAAAGTTTGACTATGCCCAGCACCAAGATCGCTTCCCAGGATTTAACAAGCCGGACCCTAGCTATCACGGTCTTGTCTTCTCACAGGCTCTTGGGGTTGGTTCAGCCTTCGGTGCAAACCTTTCTTACATTTTCAAGATTCGTTTGCAACTTCTCCGTGATATCGGAGCCGCGGTTTCACCATTTAACGCATGGTTACTTGCACAAGGTCTTGAGACTCTCTCACTTCGCATGGATCGCCATATTGAAAATGCCAAGGCGGTTGCAACATGGTTAGAGGCACATCCAGATGTTGAAAAGGTCAACTACGCAGCACTTAAGTCATCCCCATGGAACGCACTTGCTGCCAAGTACGCACCTCAGGGACCAGGCGCTGTTCTCTCCTTTGAACTCAAGGGTGGGGTTGAAGCTGGAAAGAAGTTTGTTGAATCACTCAAACTCTTTAGCCACGTTGCAAATATTGGTGATGTTCGATCACTGGTAATTCACCCAGCAACAACAACTCACTCACAGCTCTCACCAGAAGAACAGTTAGCGGCTGGAGTAACACCAGGGCTAGTGCGTCTAAGCCTTGGCCTTGAAAATATCATTGACATCAAGGCTGACCTTGAAGATGGATTTACAGCAGCTCGAGGTTAATTAATAAAGCTATAGATCAACAGAAGGCCGCCACACGCAATCACCATTGCTGTGGCGGCTTTTGTATTTAGCCATTTCTTTCCAGCGCTGATGAATGTTAAACCGAGCAGAATTACTCCAGGGATTATGAGAATAAGGCTGTGATTGAGTACATCGCTCTTACCTGTCTGATATCTCAAATTGATGAGTCCGACTGCGATTAATAGGTAGCCGCCCATACGAAAGTTATTGATTCGCTGCATATTCATAAGATGAGGATAAAGCAGAAGGGCGCCGGTTTCCCGACGCCCTTCCCTAATTAATTAAGTTAATTAGTGATCTGCTGCCATGCCTTCAGCATGTGACTTCATACGTGCGATCTTCAAGATTGTCAAACCGAATACACACTTCGCAAGTATGTCTGCGATTGTGTAACCGACCTGTACACCTACGAATGATGACGCTGTTGGATC
>JAPLBL010000011.1 GCA_026392765.1 Actinomycetota bacterium | reverse complement strand
CATTTATGAAGGGCGCTCTTAAAGATGAGCCAATCATGAGCTTTCCAGCACCATCAAATATTGGTGGCCTAGACCCAGTCGTGATGACTAGCGGTGGTCGCCAAACAATGAAGAAGAAGTAGTAACCAATGCGCGTTTCTACTCGCGTAGTTCTACTTCTTGCTCTGCTTGCATCCCTCTTAAGTTTTGCAAAGTTCAACCATTGCGCGCAAACTGGCTGGCAATCACCTGATCAATATGTGCACGCCTGTTATTCCGATATTCCTGCTCTCTACGGCGAGCGAGGCCTGGATAAAGGAGTGTGGGCATATAGCAGTGGCGCAGACTCAGTTGAGTACCCCGTCATCCAAGGTGCGATTATGTGGATTACTGCAAAGGTAATTCCCAATGGAAATTGCAATCTCAACAAAGTTCTTACCGATTTTCTTGCTGATCCCGATTGCCATCATCTTCTTTAGACGAGAGAAGATCTCCAAGTTTCTCAAGTATGCAGTGATAGCAGTTGCAACATTTGCTCTCATCAACTTACCGGTTGCACTGACAACTCCTGTTGGTTGGTGGCGTTTCTATGACCTTAACCTCAATCGCGGTTCTGATTGGGGATCGCTTTGGTATGCACTCTCTAACCTGGGGCTTAATCTCACACATCAAAATTATTTATCCATTCTTCTTCTCATGATCGGTCTTTCTGCTCTGACAATCTTCTTGTTGCAACTGCGAACTCCCCCAACCCTTGCCCACACCGCCATCTTTGTGATGATCATCGTCATGGCGGTGAGCAAGGTGTATTCACCGCAATATGTTTTATGGCTAACACCACTTGCAGTGATCGCACTTATTGATAGGCGTGATCTCACCGTCTTCTGGTTCTGGCAAGGTGCTGAAGTGATCTATCACCTGGCGATTTGGCAGCACTTAGCTCAAGTAACCGGTGCGAAGTTTGGGCTGCCGGTTGTGGCCTATTCAGTCATCGCTCTGGTGCGCATTGGGGCCTCGCTTATCTTCTTGGTCCGCGTGGCCGTCTTAGTCCAAAGGAGGTCGGGTTAACGCATGCGTCACTATGAATTAATGGTCATTCTCGATCCAGAACTCGAAGAACGTACAGTCACACCATCACTTGAGACATATCTCAAGATCATCAAAGACAGCGGAGGCCGCGTCGACAAGCTCGATGTTTGGGGCAAGCGCCGTATGTCATTTGAAATCAATAAGAAGCCAGAAGGCATCTACGCAGTAGTCGATATGCACTGCGAGCCAGCGGCAATCAAAGAGTTAGATCGTCAGCTCAACCTGAACGAATCTGTCTTGCGCACAAAGGTTATGCGTCCAGAATAAACATTCATCAACAGGGTCGGCGATTTTCGCCGGCGCTGTCGGAATGGACGAGTAATTTATCCGTACGGACTCCACCAGTAGAGACCACCCAGAGAAGAAAACTAGAAATGAGGAAATAAAATGGCAGCAGGAGATACAACAATCACAATGATCGGCAACCTAGTTGACGATCCAGAGCTACGTTTCACCCCAAGCGGTGCAGCGGTAGCGAAATTTCGTGTTGCCTCAACACCTCGTTATTTAGATAAGGCTACAAATGAATGGAAAGATGGCGAGAGCCTCTTCCTTCAATGCCAGATCTGGCGTCAAGCTGCAGAGAATGTTGCAGAGTCACTGACAAAGGGAATGCGCGTCATTCTCTCTGGACGACTTAAGCAGCGTTCGTACGAAACAAAAGAAGGCGAAAAGCGAACAGTCTTTGAGGTAGAGGTAGATGAAGTAGGTCCATCACTTCGCAATGCGACAGCTAAGGTCACACGTACCCAGCGCGCAGGCGGAACCGGTGGAGCTGCAGCACCTGCTGCTACAGAATCATTTAACGATGATCCTTGGGCTGCAGCAACAACGTCACCAGCCGGTGGTGGATGGGGAACATCTACAACCGACGAACCACCTTTTTAGACAATAACCAACCGACAATCCATTCCCTCTAGAGATAGAGGGGCACCCGAAAAGGAGCACCACAATGGGAGCAAGAAATAACCGGGCTCTACGAGAGCCAAAGAACAAGGGCGCGAAGGCTGCTGCCCTTAATAAGAAGTTCAAGAAGAAGCCATGCAGCTTCTGTCGCGACAAGGTCACCTATATCGATTACAAAGATATTGCGACCCTTCGTAAGTACATCTCAGATCGCGGCAAGATCCGCGCTCGCCGAGTAACAGGTGCATGCACACAACATCAGCGCGCAGTAGCAACAGCTGTTAAAAACAGCCGTGAAGTAGCTCTTCTGCCTTACACATCTTCAGCACGATAAGGGGGCCAGAATTATGAAACTCATTCTTACTCGTGAAGTTAATAAGGTTGGTAGCGCAGGCGATGTCGTAACTGTGAAAGATGGCTACGCACGCAACTTCTTGTTGCCACGTGGCGTTGCAATTGTTTGGTCACTAGGTGGCGAGAAGCAGATCGAAGGAATCCGTCGTGCACGTGCTGCACGCGAAGTCCGCGATCTCGATCACGCTAAAGAGATCAAGACAACTCTTGAAAAGGCAACAGTGACTGTAAAGGTAAAGACCGGCACAGCTGGTCGCCTCTTCGGTTCTGTGACA
>JAPLBL010000079.1 GCA_026392765.1 Actinomycetota bacterium | reverse complement strand
TATGACAATTTAGGTCGCGATGGCCAGCCAGTCTGGTCAGATCTCTGTCGTGGTCCACATCTACCTTCAACTAAACATATTCCCGCCTTTAAGTTGATGAGAAGTGCTGCTGCATATTGGCGAGGTTCTGAGAAGAATCCAATGCTGCAACGTATTTATGGAACAGCATGGCCTTCACAAGCAGAGCTTGATGCGCACCTTGAACTTCTAGCAGAAGCAGAAAAGCGCGATCACAGACGCCTTGGTCAAGAGCTTGATCTCTTCTCCTTCCCTGAGGAGATTGGTTCAGGTCTTGCGGTCTTTCACCCCAAAGGCGGAATCATTCGACGTGCGATGGAGGATTACTCACGTAAGCGCCATGAAGAAGAAGAATATGAATTCGTTTACTCACCTCATCTAACAAAAGCTGCGCTCTTTGAGAAGTCTGGCCACTTGGATTGGTATTCAGAAGGTATGTATCCACCGATGATCATGGATGAAGAACTCCATGCCGATGGAACCATCAAGCGAGCAGGTCAGCAGTACTACATGAAGCCGATGAACTGCCCCTTCCATAATCTTATTTTCCAGTCACGCCAGCGTTCCTATCGTGAGCTACCACTGCGTCTCTTTGAATTCGGAACTGTCTATCGCTATGAGAAATCTGGTGTTCTTCACGGCATCACACGTGCTCGTGGTTTTACGCAAGATGATGCACATATCTATTGCACTAAAGAGCAGATGGCCGTTGAGCTCGATTCACTTCTGACATTCGTACTCAATCTCCTTCGTGATTATGGACTCGAGGATTTCTACCTCGAACTTTCTACTCGTAACCCAGAGAAATCTGTCGGAGAAGATGCTGATTGGAAAGAGGCAACAGAAGCCCTTCGCACTGCAGCCGTTGCTCAGAATCTCGAGCTCGTTCTTGATGAAGGTGGCGCAGCGTTTTATGGTCCAAAGATTTCTGTACAGGCAAAAGATGCCATTGGTCGCACATGGCAGATGTCCACTATCCAGGTTGATTTCCAACTTCCACAGCGATTCGAACTCGAATTCGCTGCAGCAGATGGCTCTCGCCAACGCCCAGTGATGATTCACCGCGCACTCTTTGGATCTATTGAGCGATTCTTTGGAGTTCTCACGGAACACTATTCAGGAGCTTTCCCACCATGGCTTGCTCCCGTTCAGGTAATGGCGATTCCTGTTGCTGAAGCTTTCACTGATTACTTAGAGGGTGTCGTTAAGCAGATGAAATCTGCAGGCATTCGCGCAGAGCTAGATGCATCTGATGATCGCATGCAGAAGAAGGTGCGTAATGCGCAGATGCAGAAGATTCCATACATGATCATTGCTGGAGAAGAGGATATGCAGGCAGGTGCTGTCTCATTCCGTTATCGCAATGGCGATCAGAAAAATGGCATTCCAATAGCGGAAGCGATCGCTGAAATTACTGCGACCGTGGCTAAGCGCCAGCAGGTGTAGTGATGGCAGGTATTGATGGCGTAGGAATGCCCGATGGTTGGCAGCGTTTATGGGCCCCACATCGCCTTGATTATTTGCGTGGTGAGAATCGTCCCCTTGAAGGAAATAATGTTGATTGCCCGTTCTGCCGCATTCCAGCTTTATCGGATGAACAAGGGCTGATCGTTGCACGGGGAAAGAGTGCATATGTTGTTATGAATCTCTATCCCTATAACCCAGGACATCTTCTAGTCTGCGCCTATCGACATGTTGCAGATTTAACTGATCTTACCGATGAAGAACGCCATGAGATTACCGATCTGAGTGCTCATGCAATGAAGACGGTGCGAAAAGTCTCTGGCGCTGATGGATTTAATCTTGGTATGAATCAAGGTGCGATATCAGGTGCAGGCGTTGCAGACCACATCCATCAACATATTGTTCCGCGCTGGTCAGGGGATGCAAACTTTATGCCGATCATTGGAAAGACAAAGGTATTGCCACAACTTCTTACAATGACACGAGAAGAGCTAGCTGCGGCTTGGTAGTAGATCGATATAGCCCTGCACCACATCCACACCAATTCCCTTAAGTAAATTAATGGGAACTGCGGGAAAGAGAATTCCAGCAGCAAATGCGCCTTCATCCATCTCTGATATCTGCTCTAGATATTCTTCTCTAAATTCGCGCACCAACTCTTCATGTTCAGGATCACTTGGGCCGAGAGCTGGCGGATTCTTGGAGTAATCAATGATCTGAAGATCTTGCAATCTGATGAGCGCGGTGGGTTCACCATCATCGCCATGGAGAACAAGATAAGGAGTGATGAGTTGAGTAAATACACGGTTAGCAACCATCACTGCATCATCGAAGTCGAGTTCTTGCCCCTCTAAACCGTTGACTACAACAAGGCGTGGAATCTGAAAATCATCTAAGGCTGCCCAATTATCAATAGCCTGTTGGTCGATACCGGCTGCAGGATTGATGGCAAAGATTGCTAGATCCGAATCCGCCTCGGGGCTTTCAGAGACTGTAGCGCCAAAGGCTGAGGCCACAGATTGCGGAGATGCGCTTGCATGGCCGTATACATGGATACGTTTCACAGTGTTCGCGCTAGGTGAAGACATGCGGGTAAGCCTACGATGGTGCCGATGATTAGTAGCGTACTGAAACCAGCTGTCACTCGATTAATTGAACCGGTGGCAGGGTTTGCTCTGCGCATTGGATTAACTCCAAATATGGTGACCATGATTGGTGCCGTTGGCGTCCTTGCGTCAGCTGGCTATTTCTATCCTCGTGAAGATTATTTCATCGGAACTCTCTTTATCTGCTTCTTTGCTCTGAGCGACCTCTTCGATGGAACTATGGCTCGAATTTCACAACAAGGAGCCAGCAAGTGGGGCGGATTTCTCGATTCCACTATCGATCGCATCACAGATTCTGCAATCACGATTGCAATCTTGATTCCACTGATTGCAGCAGATGACAAGCTTTCATACCTTGGTCTAGTCACACTCGTGACTGGACTTCTGATTCCTTATATTCGAGCAAAAGCTGAGTCTTTTGGCATTGATTGTTCGGTCGGAATAGCAGAGCGCACTGAGAGGCTGGTCATCATCCTTACTGCAGTTGGCTTTGAAGGACTCAATGTTCCTTATGCACTCGCTATTGGTTTATGGATCTTGGCGATACTCGGTGTGATCACCGTTGTGCAGCGGATCAAAGTTGTCCGCGATGGACTTCTAACCTCATGAAAGATCGTCTTGTTTTAGTTGCCTACCTGCTTGGTTGGTGGGTTGTGCGCACCTTGCCAGAGAAGATGGCATATTCACTCTTCTGGTCACTCGGTGAATTTGTGCATAAGCGCAATGGCAAGAGCATTCAACGCCTGCGCAGCAACTTGCATGTAGTCAAACCACATCTTGATGAGGTGGCGCTAGAGACACTGGTTGCTCAATCGATGTCGTCGAATATGCGATATTGGTGTGACACCTTCCGAATTCAAAATTGGAGTAAAGAACGAATCCTTGGAACGGTGACCACGACAAATCAAGAGTTATTGCTCAATCCGATGAAAGAGGGCAGGGGAGTAGTTATAGCGCTTCCGCACTCTGGAAATTGGGATCACGCTGGTGCTTACTTCTGTTCACTCGGTATCCCATTAGTTTCGGTTGCTGAACGACTCAAACCAGAAGCTCTCTTTCAGAAATTTCTGCGCCATCGCGAAGCAATTCTCTCACTCGATAGCCGCTCTTTCGCCACTCTGGTCAAACGTGCACGAGAGAAGCGTTTGATTGCACTAGTTGCAGATCGAGATCTCTCACAATCAGGTATTGATGTGAAATTCTTTGGAAAGAATGCGCGAATGCCTGCAGGGCCAGCCCTGCTTGCCATCAAGACCGGTATTCCCATTGTCGTAGCTCATGTCTCTTGCACTAATCAAGGAATTCACATTGATTTCCATCCTGTTGATGTACCAAGTGAAGGCACTGAATCAGAGCGCATATCTGCCACCGTGCAAGCAACTGCAGACTTGTTTGCTCAGGGCATTTCCGAGCATCCAGAAGATTGGCATATGCTGCAAAGGATTTGGGTCGATGAAAAGATGATGCAAGCTGAAGGGAGTAGATGATGCCGTTATCAAAGAAGCGCATTGGAATCGTCTGCCCTTATGGCTGGGATACACCAGGTGGAGTACAGAGCCATGTGGGAGATCTCGCTCAGTATTTGATTCGTCAAGGTCACTTTGTCTCTGTTCTAGCTCCCGCTGTAGATGAGGAAAACCTCCCTGATTACGTGACAAGTGCGGGCAGACCGATTGCAATTCCATACAACGGAGCTGTTGCTCGTGTTCTCTTTGGCCCTATTGCGTTCTCGCGTGTGCGCCAATGGATAGCCAACGGAAACTTCGATGTCTTACATCTGCATGAGCCGGCGATTCCTTCTATCTCACTTCTTGCGTGTTGGGCAGCCGAAGGCCCCATGGTGGGAACTTTCCATGCGGCAGCAAAGCGCCAGAAAGTTACGTTTGCTGTTGCCCCCATCTTGGAACCGGTGATTGAGAAGCTGACGGCACGCATTGCTGTAAGTGAAGCAGCGCGTGAAACTCTCACAGAGCATCTTGAGACAGATGCGATCGTTGTTCCCAATGGCATCTATGCAGATCTCTATCGTGATGGAGTTATTGACCAACGTTGGACGGGCAATACTTTAGGATTTATTGGGCGCTTTGAAGAGAAGCGAAAAGGCCTCGATGTGTTGGTCGCAGCACTTCCTTCCATTATTGCAAAATTTCCGGATCTTAAAGTCTTTGTTGCCGGTCCTGGTGATGCACAAGAAGTTTTGAAAGAAATTGATCCTTATCTGCATTCGCGTTTTGAATTCCTTGGCCGCATCTCAGAATCGGAGAAGGCGAACTTTCTCGCCTCTGTCGGTCTCTATATTGCGCCCAATACAGGGGGAGAGTCTTTTGGAATAATCTTG
>JAPLBL010000104.1 GCA_026392765.1 Actinomycetota bacterium | reverse complement strand
CCACGACGACTGTTGAGATCGCCGATGACATCACCCATGAAGTCTTCAGGGGTAACAACTTCGACTTTCATCACTGGCTCGAGAATTGCAGGATCAGCAAGCTTTGCTGCTTCCTTAAATGCTGCGATACCAGCCACCTTGAATGCGAGCTCCGATGAGTCAACATCGTGATACGCGCCGTCAAGAAGAGTTACTCGTACATCTGTAAGTGGATATCCAGCAAGTGGTCCTGCTGTCATCGCTTCCTTACAACCTGCATCAACTGATGGGATGTACTCGCGTGGAACGCGACCACCAGTGATCTTATTTACGAATTCATATCCGCCTTCAACCTGACCTGTTGGAAGTGGCTCGATAGCGATCTGAATCTTTGCAAACTGTCCAGAACCACCTGTCTGCTTCTTGTGGGTGTAGTCATGGCGTGCAACTGGCTTACGAAGAGTTTCGCGGTATGCAACCTGTGGCTTACCAACATTTGCCTCAACCTTAAATTCGCGACGCATACGGTCAACGAGGATTTCAAGGTGGAGCTCGCCCATACCAGCGATGATTGTCTGGCCTGTCTCTTCATCAGTATTCACGTGGAAAGTTGGATCTTCTTCAGATAGACGCTGAATAGCAACGCCGAGCTTCTCTTGGTCGCCCTTTGTCTTTGGCTCAATAGCAACAGAGATAACTGGAGCTGGGAAGTCCATTGACTCGAGAATTACTGGCTTTGCAGGATCACAGAGAGTCTCACCGGTTGTGGTGTCCTTAAGACCCATCACAGCAACGATCATTCCTGCACCTACGTTGTCACGCTCTTCGCGCTTATTTGCGTGCATCTGGTAAATCTTTCCGATGCGCTCTTTGCGGTTCTTTGTTGAGTTAAGGATTGTTGATCCTGTCTCAAGAACGCCTGAGTAGACACGGATAAATGTGAGCTTTCCAAGGTGTGGATCTGTCATGATCTTGAATGCGAGAGCTGAGAATGGTTCTTCATTCTTTGGCTGACGCTTCATCTCGATTGTTGCATCATCCATATCTGTACCGACGATTGCATCGATATCAAGAGGTGATGGAAGGTAGCGATTTACTGCATCGAGCATTGGCTGAACACCCTTGTTCTTAAAGGCTGAACCTGTAAGAACTGGTGAAAGCTTTGCAGCGATTGTTGCGCGACGGATACCGGCAATGATTTCTTCCTCTGAAACTTCAATTCCTTCAAGGAACTTCTCCATGAGTGCATCATCGTTCTCGGCAAGAGTCTCAAGCATTTCAGCGCGAGCTGCTTTGCACTTATCAACCATGTCAGCTGGAATTTCTTCAACTGTGTAATCTTCGCCCTTTTTAGTCTCTCCACGCCATACAAGAGCCTTCATAGCGATGAGGTCTACGACGCCGATAAAGTCTGATTCGTTTCCGATAGGAAGCTGCAAGACAAGAGCTACTGCATTGAGGCGATCCTTGATCATGCTTACGCACTTATCAAATGAAGCACCTGTGCGGTCAAGCTTGTTGATGAAGCAGATACGTGGAACAGAGTAGCGATCTGCTTGGCGCCATACTGTTTCAGATTGTGGTTCAACACCAGCAACGCCATCGAATACAGCAACTGCGCCATCGAGTACACGAAGGGAGCGCTCTACCTCAACTGTGAAGTCAACGTGGCCAGGTGTATCGATAATGTTAATGAGATGGTCTTTCCACATACATGTGGTTGCAGCAGAGGTGATAGTGATACCGCGCTCTTGTTCCTGCTCCATCCAGTCCATGGTTGCTGCACCTTCGTGCACTTCACCAATCTTGTA
>JAPLBL010000064.1 GCA_026392765.1 Actinomycetota bacterium | reverse complement strand
CACACAAGGTGTGGTGGATGTGCAGCTCAAATGGTCAAAGCCTGTTGGTTATGGCGTCTTGATGTGTGACAACCTTGAGCAAGCAATAGCGCGTTCAGGTCGTGCTGGAAGTAAAGAAGATAAGGGCTATGACAGCGCTATTGCTGCCCTTTCCTTGATGGGTCTCTAGGATCTACTGATGAAGACGATTGCATGGAGTGAGGGCACCTGGACTCGTGAGCCAGTTTCAGTACATGAGCAAGGTGCAACTTTGGCTGTGGAAGCAGCAGCAGAGAGCGATTGGTGGCGCACAACCGCCTATGGATTTATCCATGATGATGGCCATGCGCTGATCAAAGAGTTCCCCAATGAATCTGCAGTCGAAGTTTCTTTCATTCTTAACTACACAGAGCAATTTGATCAAGCCGGAATCTTTATCACGTGTGATTCCAAGAATTGGATTAAGGCAGGAGTTGAATACTGTGATGGTTTTCCTCAAGTGGGAGCAGTTGTCACACAGATAAATTCTGATTGGTCTGTTGCTCCCGTTCCTGAATGGATGAATAAGGAAGTCACGATTCGAGTCAGTCGTTCAGGGGATGCGGTGACAATGCGCGCAGGAATTAACGGTGATCTGCGCCTAGTTCGTGTGGCACCACTGGACCCATCTCTGTCATGGAGTGCAGGCCCTATGTTCTGTGCACCAACGCGGGCAGGACTCATTGTTTCCTTTACGAAGTGGGCGCAAGGCGAAGCGGACTCCGAACTTCACTAAGTGAGTACACAGCTTCACAAGCTAAGGAAGATAGAGTGCGCCCCATGAGTGATCTATCGGCGCAGGTGCGAAGTGCACTCGATGCTGCTGTCACCGCAATTGGTGGATCTGCTCGTGAAGGCCAGATTGAGATGGCTGAAGCAGTTGCCAATGCACTCACAGACCGCCATCACCTGATGGTTCAAGCAGGAACAGGAACTGGAAAATCACTTGCCTACTTAGTTCCAGCACTGGTGCATGGGCGCAAGGTATTGGTGGCAACTGCAACACTCGCTCTGCAGCGCCAACTAGTGGAGAGAGATTTACCTGCTGTTGTTCCAGCGCTGGAAAAAGCTCTAGGTCGCGAGATCACCTTTGCTATCTATAAGGGCGTTGGTAACTATGTCTGCCTGCAGAAGATGAATGCTGATGACACTGATCCCGATGGCGAGCTTTTACTTGAATCTTCCTATTTAGAAAAAGATGCAAAGAGGCTGATTGCTTGGGCGAAGACTCCTGGAGTCTCAGGTGATCGCGATGATGCACCGGAAGTAGACCGACGTGTGTGGGCTGCTAACTCTTTATCGGGGCGTGAATGTGTGGGAGCTGATTCCTGTGCATGGGGCGCGCAATGTTTTGCGGCAAAAGCTAAGGCAAAGGCGCAAGATGCTGATGTTGTCGTTACCAACCACACCTTGCTTGCTATCGAAATTGTTGATTCCCATCCCATCTTGCCTGAGCGCGATGCGGTGATTTTGGATGAGGCACATGAATTTATGGATCGCACCACACAAGCTGTGACGGAGGAGCTGACATCAGGTCGCGTGCAGCGAGCTGCCGCCATGGCACGTAAATATATGCCGGGCAAGCTATCGGATGCGCTCACTAATGCCGCAGATAGTTTTCATGATGCGATGGAAGATTATGGCCAGAGCGTCAAGGGTGACTTTGCAGCACAAGGAAGGTTAGAGGATATTCCAAGTTCTCTTGAGGCACCGATTCGTAAGGTGAAAGAGGCAGCTACCGCCCTTGTGCAGTTAATTAACGCCGATGATGAAATCATCGATCCTGATGAGAATGCAGAGCGGGCGCGCGTTAAGGGCGCCGTGCAAGAGATTGCAACGACTGCGGGCAAGTTGCTAAAGATGGGTAATGAACATGTGCTCTGGTATGAACCAACATTTTCAACTCTGCATCTAGCACCACTATCGGTCTCACATATCTTGCGCAGTAATTTGTTGACGCAGAACCCTGTGATTGCAACGTCGGCAACGCTGACTGTGGGAAATAACTTTGATGCGATGGCTCGCAGTATTGGTTTCGTTGTGGGCTCAGATGCTGATTCTGAAGTAGCACCCGGTGATATTGATCCTGCCAATGTGCAGATGTTGGATGTGGGATCTCCCTTTGATTTTGCCAATCAAGGTGTGCTCTATATGCCAAAGCACCTACCTGAACCAGGACGCGATGGTCCAAGCCAAGAAGTACTCGATGAACTCGGTGAACTCATTGATGCAGCAGGAGGGCGCACCTTGGCTCTCTTTAGTTCATGGCGTGGTGTTGAGGCAGCAGATGCCCATCTGCGCAAAGTATTGGTGGATTTACCGATTGCGATCATCACGCAAAAGCGTGGAGATGCTGTTGGCCCATTGGTGGAGCGCTTTGCAAAAGATGAGACATCCATTCTCTTGGGCACGATGTCTCTCTGGCAGGGCGTGGATGTGCCAGGTAACTCTTGCATTTTGGTTGCTATCGATCGCATTCCTTTTCCACGTCCTGATGAACCTGTGATGTCTGCGCGCTCATCCTTAGCTGATGCATCCGGTGGCAGTGGATTTATGCAGGTCTCTGTTCCACGTGCTGCACTGCTCTTGGCGCAGGGGACAGGTCGCTTGATTCGAAGTATCGATGATCGTGGCGTTGTGGCAATTCTTGATTCACGGATTGTGACCAAGAGGTATGGAAGTGTGTTGTTGAACTCAATGCCACCGCTCTGGCGCACAAGTGATGGGGCGATTGTGAGGGATTCGCTGCGCAGACTTGCTACTCAAGTGGAAGAATAAAGCTATGCCTCGCATTGAAACCCATTCACTTGCCCAGCATCGCGATTGGCGCAGAAATCAGTTGATTGAAGCTGCAGCTGCCATCGCTCTCGAATCTGGGGGAGCTGCCATCACCGTTGCAGCCGTTGCCCAACGCGCTGGTCTTTCGCGCACATCGGTCTATGAATACTTTTCCAGTAGTTCAGATCTCGTTGCAGATCTCGTCATCGATGAGCTCACTCGATTTGCGAAAGCTCTAGAAGTTTCGATTGCCGATAAAGATGATGCATACGCATCCCTTGAAGCGTGGATATCAACATCACTTTCCTATGTGGCAGATGGACGACATCTACTTGCCAAGGCGCTCAATGCTGCAGATCTTCCTCGTGAGCGAAGTGCGGCAATCGGTGCAGCCCACAGAATTCTCTTGTCACCGCTGACTAAAAGTCTGCAGGAGATAGGCATTACAGATATCCCACAGGCGCTCTCGCTGCTTCAGGCTGCAACAGATGCTGCAACAAAACGCATTGAAAATGGAAACGATGCAGAACGCGAGATCGCAATGACCACCGCATTCTGCATCGCAGGAATCCGAGCTCTTACTTAATTGGTATTACAACCGTTCTTTCTAGCGCTACCCAGGTATCGACCTTTGCATCTGCAGTGGCTTTGATGGTGCAGCTTCCAGACTTCTTTGCGTTGACAAGGTTTCCTTCTACGGCGCAATTCTTTCCCAGTGACTTATAGGTAATCGGGCTACCAAAGTTAGTCTCAAGTGGAAGTGCTTTGCTGCCACCCTTCTTGATGCTCTTTGTCAGACCAATAATCTTCTGATTTCCAGGAGTGAGGATGAATGGGAAGTTACCCGTTGCAGCAGCAGTCGTTGCGTTACCTGCCGTGGAATACCCAAGAGCACACTGACCTTTTCCTTTAAGGGCGGTCAACGTTCCATTTGAATACGTGCAATCTGGAGTCAGCGAGGTGAAGGTAATTGCCAGACCAGATTTACTTGTCGCAACAATCTTTGCATCAGCGCGGTATGCCAAGTTGCTTGGAACATTACGTACGAGAGGCTTTCCATTGAGCGTTACAGTGATTTCATCGGCTGCAAGAACAGGAGCTGTTGCTCCTTTGGCAAAGGTCATTGGCAAGAACTTATCCTCTGAAGTATCTGTGGGAGCCGTGTGATCAAGGCGGAAGAAGAGTCCGCATTGAGTTGTCGTGCAATCAACAGTTACTGTCTTGCCTGTAATGCTGCCAGAGACCTTGAGAGAGATAGGGCCGGTAGGGCTTACCGTTCCTGGTCCTCCTGCTGCAGATACCCAGAGCTGAATTGTGTCGCTACAGGTCACAGGGCGAGCAGCTCCGACTGGTGCGATGCACTGCTGGATATACATTCCTGCTGTTGTTGGAAACTTGGTGAAGCCTCCGTTGACCGTCGATCCTGCTGGATCGAGGTTGGTGAGTGGGCTGCTAGCAAATGCGAATGTCTCTGCCTGCGATGGTAGGGCTGTAAGAATTGGCAGTACCAACCCCAAAACAATTGTGGCGATCTTCTTCTGTGAGTTAAACATAGTACTCCTTAACGAGATATCGATTTACTTTTTGGTGAAGGTGATGGGAATAAAGAGATCGTGGAGACGGTCTCCTTCGTGGAGATGATCTGAGCGAACTGTGATTGCACACTTCACTTTGGTGCAATCAAACTTTCCGATTTTCTTTGTTACAGATACAACTTGGCGGAATCGGCCGCCAGGTTGAAATGGGATTGCTAAGCCAGCACCGTATGCAGGTGCATTCGATGAAATCCAGTAAGACGCCTCTTTCACGCCTTGCATATCTGCACCCCCGCCACAGGGAGTCGGAAGTAAACCCTTCTTCGGCAGAACGCAATAAGCCAGGTATATGCCGATAGTTTCATCGAAGCCTTTGCCGAGAACACTGACATTGCTCTCTTTCACAAACTTTGTAGTCGCAACTGAGATGCTCTGACCTTGAGCACCTGTTGCAGATGGTGCTGCATGTGCCGGGGTCGCAAGAGTGAGAGAGATGGCAGTTGCAACAATCGCAAACTTCTTGTGCATGAGGCAGAGCCTAAATCCGTGTGAAGTGGCCTTTATCCGACAGCTTGGCCATACCTGTCGGCAAGAATTTTGAGAGGATGCCTTCATGCGTAAAGTGAAGAAAGTTGCAGCGATTATTGTTGCCACAATCACTCTCGCCACGGCCACCGGCTGTGGTTCGCAGAATACTTCTGCTCCTCATATCGACTCAGCTAAGAGCCTGGGCGTAAAAGTTAATGAGACAACTCAAGTCAAGAGAGTCATTGCACTTGCCAATGGATCTGCAGAGATTATTTCAGCTCTCGGGTTTAAATCCCTGATTATCGGACGCGATATAGCAAGTACTGATGCTGAATTAAAATCCATCCCCATCGTTACTTCAGGACATCAAGTGATTCCAGAGAAGATCATCGCGCTACAACCAGATCTTGTCATCATCGATAGATCAACTGGTCCAGAGGTTGCACTCGCTACCTTACGCAAGTCAGGAATTAGCGTCATCACAATTCCAGAGGCATGGACCCTGACAGATATCCCTGCAAAGATTTCATCTATCGCAGCAGCTATCGGTGCTCCGCGAAGTGGCCAAGTACTGATGACGCAATTTGCTAAGAAACTTCCTCAGCAGTTACAAGAGAGGAAGAAGGTGCGCATTGCATTTCTCTACCTCCGCGGAGGTAGTGCGATCTACCTTGTCGGTGGAAAGCAATCAGGGGCAGATTCACTGATAGCTGCAATTGGGGCAACTGATGTGGGGGCTGCGAAATTTAGCCAACCATTTACTGCGATGACGAGTGAGTTGATGGTCTCTCTCAACCCAGATCTGATCCTTGTGATGTCGAAAGGATTGGAATCGGTCGGGGGAGTTGAAGGGCTAGTGGCTCTGCCAGGAGTCGCACAGACTGCTGCAGGCAAAGCCAAGCGAGTCATTTCTGTAGATGATTCGCTTCTGCTCTCCTTTGGACCTCGTACCCCTGATTTGATTACACAACTATCAAATGAAGTGGAGAAGGTATCCCAGCGATGAAGCGCTTCTATCTACTCGTTTTCGCACTCGTACTTCTCTCGCTGTATGCGCTCTCTCTTGGTGCTGCAGATGTAGCAAATGTCTGGCACTACATCACTCATCCACTCTTTGATATCAATAGCCCGTCTCACCAAATCATCTGGGAGATTCGTGCACCGCGCATTGCAGCTGCAATTCTTGTGGGCTCATGCCTTGGAATTGCTGGTGTTCTCGCACAAGGGTCAACCAACAACCCACTTGCAGATCCTGCAATCCTTGGAACATCTGCAGGTGCGTCGGTTGGTGTACTGGCTGGTGTACTTCTTAATGTTGTGACCATCGGATCAGTGGGCGCTGTGATCTGTGCATCGATTGGCGCGCTACTTGCAACGCTCTTTACATTCTCACTGGCTCGTTCTGCCCTGCAGTTAATTACTATCGGAATCGGTGTTTCGGCAATATTGACCGCAGTCGTTGGATTAGTGCTATCAATGGCTACCAGAGCGGATGCACGTTCAGTCTCTTTCTGGTCCTTTGGATCTCTTGCCCTTGTCACACCACGCACGCTTCTTATCCTTCTTCCAATACTGCTCGTCTGCGGATTTCTGGCATGGCAAGTTGCTCCAGCAGTTGATCTCTTATCTCTCGGTGATGAATCAGTACGACATATCGGCCATGATGCACAGAAGATTCGCCTGCGCGCATTTGCAATCTTGGCAACCCTTGTTGCAGTAACAGTTTCATCTGTTGGCTCTATCGCCTTCCTTGCTCTGGCAGCTCCTCATATCGCCAGATATCTTGTGGGACCTCGTAATCGCACACTTATCTTTTATTCAGCAGCAATCGGTGCGCTGATACTTCTTTTCGCAGACTCAGCATCGCGTGCCCTCTTTCCACCAAATGAACTTCCGATTGGCCTACTGACATCTCTCTTAGGTGCACCCATCTTGATTCTGACCTTAAAGAAAGGTGGAGATGTATGGCGATGATTTCTCTGCAGGATGTGGCCATCACTCGCGGTCGGCGCCTTGTTATCGATGGCTTTAGCGCTGCGTTAGAAGCGGGAACTATCACGGCGATTGTGGGCCCTAACGGTTGCGGAAAGAGTTCACTCCTTGCAGCCATTGCAGGCGATATCCCACTCACGCGTGGGGAGATTTCTCTTGCGGGCAGAGATATCTCAGAGATTTCACTCTCACAGCAGGCAGAGCTTCGCAGTGTGGTTCTTCAGAATCGTAATTATTGGCTCTCCTATACGGTCCGTGAAGTCATTGCCATGGGACAAAATCGCGATGCGCAGCAACGTATGGATGCGATTGTCGAAGTATTAGATATGACGACATTTGCAGATCAGAGCGTGACAACACTTTCAGGTGGACAAGCTCAACGTGTGGAGATTGCGCGTGCGCTAGTTCGCGATTCAGAGATCTATCTCTTAGATGAACCACTGGCAGCACAAGATTCTCAGAGCAAGTCACGAGTTATCTCTATATTGCAAAAACTTCGAGATCAAGGAAAGACAATTCTTGTCATCGCTCATAGCGATAAGCAATCGCTAAGCTGGTGTGATCACGTCATTGATACGTTGGCGTAGTAGCGGCCACGATTTAGCAAAGCTTGGGTGAAGTGGCAAGCGAGTAACATCATCAAATTTCACCCAGCGCACTTCATGTGATTCATCGTTGAGTTCATGGCCTTCAAGATTTTCATTTGCCAGAGCGATAACAGTTGAGTAACTCCAGCCATTGTGATCATCGGTGAAGGTGTGAACGGCTTGCAGATCTGCAGGATTTATCCCTGTCTCTTCAACTGCTTCTCTCATTGCTCCATCAATAATCGATTCGTGTGAGTCGCGCGCTCCTCCTGGAATGCCCCATGTATCGCCATTGTGAACCCAGGGTGCGCGATGTTGTAAGAAGATGGCGCCATCTCGAATAATCAGTAAGCCTGCTGCACCATGTTTGCCCCAATGTTTGGAGCCGCATGCGCACTCAATCCATCCATCACCATCGCGCGCAGCCATACTCCTAGAGTATCCACAGTTGCCATTTTTCCAACTCTGAAGTGGTGCGTGCGCATCTACCCTGCCGCGCATGAAGACGCTAATTGCACTCTCACTGCTCCTGACATCACTCTCACTGCCAGCCCATGCCGCAGATTGCATTGAGAGGGCTTGTATTGATGTCTATACCCAAGATGGAAAGATCGTTATTGAGGGACGCAAAGGTAGTGGCCCTGTTGAAAAGAAAGCTGTGGCGCCAGCTCCTGCCAAAACACGTAAAGCGATTGTGCGAAAGCCTGTTGCACCAAAGCCGAAGGTGACGGGAACTGCAAAGCCAAAGGTAGTGACATCGACCAAAAAACCTGTAGTGCGAAAGAAGCCCACACCACAACCCACAGCAAGTGCAACATCATTAAGCGATAAGTTGGTTGAGATGCTGCCAACGGCAGGTATCTCGTACTCACCAACTTTTCAACCATTAATCAAAGTTCCTGTCTTCTTCTGGTGCGATATTCCAGATGTTGTCACGAAGAAGATTGAAATTGTTGGCGAGATTGTTGAAGTCTCACTCAAGCCCAGCTTCATCTGGCATTACGGCGATGGCGTCATCTTTGCTACGCGTAAAGCAGGAGCTCCGTATCCAGATGGGGAAATTCAACATTCCTATTCAACTCCTGGCCACTATCTCGTGCAGCTCATAACCAGCTGGGATGGCGATTTCACCGTGCAGGGCGTGAAGTTACGCATTCCTGGTGAGATTAAAACCGTCTCCATCGTTCCGATCACCGTCGTTGCAGCACCATCTCGTTTTACACCGCCTGTTCTCTTTACACGTTAACCCACTTCCCTGAAAGGCTTATATGACAACTCTTACCTCCCCACATGATCTCCTTGCAGCAATTCCATTTCTCATCGGTTATCACCCACAGAACTCCTTAGTCCTTGTTGCACTCAAAGATGAGGCGGTGGGGATGGCGATGCGCGTTGATATGCCGAGTGATTTAGAGGCAAGTGGGTATGACCTTCTTGCATCGCACTTTCTGCGCGATGAGGCAGATGGCGCATTTGTTGTGGCATATGTGGGGGCCGGCGCAGTAGATCCTGAGAACGTTCTGATCAATACATCAGCAGCGCTGGTGCGTGCTGGTATTGATATTAAAGAGTCTTTGATTGTGCGTGATAATCGTTTTCGCTCGATGCTCTGTTCGGATCTCACATGTTGCCCGCCGGAAGGAAGTGTTGTTCCAGACCTTGATTCATCGCGTATTGCTGCAGAACATGTCATCGCAGGACATCCCATGCCATTTGAAAGTGTTGATGGTTTGGTGCAATCCATTGCTGCGGTTCCTTCATCTTTTGAAAGTGCGTGGCAAGATGAAGTGCATGCCTTCTGGGTCAGTAGCGATAGTGAAGAGATACAAGAGCTACAGCGCGATGGAGCAACAGCCATCATTGATTTAGCAGGTGAATATCGCGAGGGACGCGGGGCAGAAGATAGGGAACTTGCAGCTCGTGTTATTGGGCGCCTGAGTGATATCCAGGTGCGCGATTTTGCATTGGGTTCACACACAGATGAGAGCGCTGATTACTACTGGGTGATGTGGCGAGATCTACTGCGTATTGCTCCTCGTGGATTTGTAGCCCCTGTTGCATGCCTCTTTGCAGCGATGGCATATGAACGAGGCGAGGGAGCACTCGCCCATAAGGGGTTAGACCGTGCGCTGGGCGATGATGATCAGTATTCATTGGCGCATCTCTTGCGCCGAGTCTTTACCGCAGGCTGGCCACCACAGTCATTTTCTGCGATGCGGGCGCAGCTTCACCCCAAAGTTGTGGCGGCAATCTTCGGGTAATATATGTACTGGTCACGAGTTCTCATCGATAGCCCCGGCTGATGAGACGGCAACCCTCCACCGCGGTGGGGTGCTCCGGGTGACGACCAGGTAGCTGCGCATTTTGTGTTGCTGCAAGTGCGTGAAGGATTTATCTATGAGTAGAACCCCTAACTTCGATGTCACCGGTGCGTGGCTTGAGGGCGATGAGCCAGGTGATCGTAAATTTGTAAAGATTGGTTTTTTGCTTCTTGAAAATGGCGAGACCCTTCCTGATATCACTATCGCCTATCAAACATGGGGAACGCTCAACGCTGATAAATCCAATGCGATTTTAGTTAACCATGCGATGACAGGATGGTCTGATGTCACCGGGTGGTGGCCTCAGATGGTTGGACCTGGCCTTGCATTTGATACCGATAAATACTTCATTGTGTGTCCTAACGTTATTGGCGGCTGTCAGGGATCAACGGGGCCATCGAGCATCGCACCTGATGGAAAGCGTTATGGCTCTCGCTTTCCCATCATCACTATTCGCGACATGGTCAATGCGGAAGTGGCCTTTAGTGATGCCCTCGGAATCAAGAAGTATTTATTGGCAGTAGGACCATCCCTTGGTGGAATGAGATCACTGGAATGGGCTGTCCAACTTCCAGATCGCGTGGGAGCTATCTGCACCATTGGTTCCTCAGCTGTTGCCACAGGCGATCAAATTGGAACTGCAGCTATTCAAATCAGGGCCATTAAATCTGATCCACACTTTAATGATGGTGATTACTATGAACAGAGCCGCGGGCCTATCGATGGCATGGGTATTGCCCGTCGTATTGCCCATCTGACCTATCGCACCGAATCTGAGATGGATGTGCGCTTTGGTCGCCAGCTTCAAGGAGATGAGACTGGCCGATATGCCGTTGAGTCATACCTGGATCACCAGGCCACAAAGCTTGCCAAGCGATTTGATGCCAATACCTATATCGCCCTGACCGATGCCATGAACTCTCATGACATCGGACGTGACCGTGGAGGAGTGGCTGCAGCCCTTGAAGCCATCACAGTGCCGGTCGTTGTGGTCTCTATCGATACCGATCGCCTCTTCCCACCTCGACTTCAGGTTGAGATATCAGAGCTTGTTCCGACTGCCGGGGCCCCGATTGTCATCAGTTCTGACTTTGGACACGATGGATTCTTGGTTGAGGCTGAGGCGATGGGCGATGCGATTCGGCACGCCTTGGATGTTGCAGGTACAATATAGGTATTACTTCGAGCAGTTCGAAGAAAAACCAAAAGGACAATTGTGGCTGTATTTAGTGCGCTCAAAAACAAGGCAAAGGGCAAGAAAGCTGCGGCAAAGCCAGCAGCAAAGAAATCTGTAGCGAAGAAATCAGCTACAAAGAAATCTGCTCCTGCAAAGAAGGCCGTTGCTAAGAAAGCTCCTGCTAAAAAGGCCGCACCTGTTAAGAAGGTTGCCGCAAAGCCTGTTAAGCCTGCCAAGGTTGAGCTCAAGAAAGATCTCTCTCCTAAGGAAGTACAGCAACTCGTTGATCTCAAGAACGCTGTTGCTCGTCAGAAAGAGATTGTTGAAACACTTGCAGTAAGCGGTATCGATAATTATCGCAAGGCGGTTAAGAAAGAATTTATGGCGCTCGCACTGGAAGCACGTCAGCTCGATGAAGTAATCCCAGATGCCACAGAGAAGGCCCGCAAGGCAGGACTTGGCACACCAAGTCGCATCCTGTCTAAGGCTCAGCTTGCACTGATCGCACCTAAGGAAGAGCCAAAGCCAGTTGAAGCTAAGGGTGGCAAGGCTGCCATCGTTCTCGATGAAGATGGCAATGAGATTGTTGTTGAAGAAGTTGAACTTGAAGATGTTGAAACACTGATTGCTGAAGCATCTGAAATCATTGATGCTGAATCAGATGGTAAAGATCAGCCACGCGTTGTCACTCTCTCTGATGAGACTAAGAATGAAGCTGGCTCCTTTACGCTGCAGGAAACTGATGCAGAAGATGAAGAAGAAGATAAGAATGAGCGCGAGAAGCATAAGAAGGACCTCAAGAATGTGAACCTCGTTCTTGAAGCTATCAATGGCCGTATTCAAGGCGTTGACGTTGCTCCTAAGCACAATATTGATCAGGCAGATGCCAAGGCTCTGACTTTTAAGCAGATCCAACAGCAATTTGCGATGAGCACCTTCAATGAGAAGTCAGCGAAGTTGATTGCAGAAGCCGTTAATCAGGGATATTTGAAGAACCTTGAAGATTTGCAGTATTACTTCAATGAGCAAGCTCGATTTATTCAGATTGAAATCAAGCGCCTTCCACCAGAGCAGACAGTTCTCACAGCAGGAGCAACAGCTGACCCTGTGAAGGATTACCTCAAGCAGATTGGCCGCGTTGCACTACTTAACGCAGAGCTTGAAGTGGAACTTGCAACACGTGTTGAGGCAGGTCTCTTTGCTGATGAAGCTCTGAAGAATACAAAGAAGATTGATAAGAAGCTCAAGCGCGAGCTCGAGTGGATTGTTGAAGATGGAAAGCGCGCAAAGAATCACTTGTTGGAGGCAAACCTTCGTCTGGTGGTTTCACTTGCAAAGCGCTACACAGGTCGCGGAATGCTCTTCCTTGACTTGATCCAGGAGGGAAACCTCGGCCTTATCCGTGCAGTTGAGAAGTTCGACTACACAAAGGGCTACAAGTTCTCCACCTATGCCACATGGTGGATTCGCCAGGCAATTACCCGTGCGATGGCAGATCAGGCTCGCACCATCCGTATTCCTGTTCACATGGTTGAAGTCATCAATAAGTTGGCACGTGTGCAGCGCCAGATGCTTCAAGATCTAGGACGCGAACCAACACCGGAAGAGCTCGCTAAAGAGCTCGATATGACACCTGAAAAGGTTGTTGAAGTGCAGAAGTATGGTCGCGAACCAATCTCACTTCACACACCACTGGGTGAAGAAGGCGACTCTGAATTCGGTGATTTGATTGAAGACTCTGAAGCTGTAAAGCCAGAGGAATCAGTGACATTTACTATCTTGCAGGAGCAGTTGATGCAGGTTCTCGGTGGTCTTACCAACCGTGAAGCAGATGTCATCAAGGCTCGTTATGGACTTACCGATGGTCAGCCAAAGACTTTGGATGAGATCGGCAAAGTCCACGGTGTGACACGTGAGCGTATTCGTCAGATTGAATCAAAGACGATGTCAAAGCTGCGCCACCCATCACGTTCGCAATCACTACGCGATTACCTCGATTAAAAAGTAGGTTTAATCCATGGCTGATGCGAAGGTCTTTATCAACCCTAAGAGTGGTTCTATCCGCATCACAGGAACCGTTGATATGGTCGATGCCGAAGGCAATGTAATTGAAACGATTGAGAACCCAAAGTTTTGTGGTTGTGGTCAATCAAAAGAAAAACCCTTATGCGATGGTTCGCATAAGGGCATTCTTAAAGATTAAGTTACTTAACTTCAACCAGCTTCTCTGACTCGTCCTGAATCTTTGCTGCAACGGTCTTGAGCTTTTCTGCATATTCCTTGCCGTGATGGGCACAGAACATTAATTCGCCACCTGTTACCAGAGTTGCACGCACGTAAGCTTGTGCACCACAACGATCGCATCGATCGAGGGCATTTAGAGGTGTGGATTCGAGGATTACTTGCTCGGTCATCGCGCTCTCCATATCGCTTAGGTGGGAAGTTCTTGTATATCTATGGAACATCATGCCAGTTCTCTTTATTCCCCGCTCGGCAAAATGATTCCAATATTGTAAATTTTTATCTCTCCGAGCGTATAAATATCGATAATTAGGGGATATCTCACCCCGTCAAATCAATATATGAGACCTTCGGCGCGCTTACCTAGATGCGAACCATTGGCTAGATAACCTTTGCCACCGTGGCAGATGAATTGAACTTTGATGCAGCGGTGGATTCTAAAGATAGCTACACCGCTAAAGATCTGGCTGTCCTTGAAGGTCTCGATGCCGTTCGTAAGCGCCCAGGAATGTATATCGGTTCTACCGATTCTCGCGGCTTGCAGCATTGCTTGTGGGAAATTATTGATAACTCTGTCGATGAGTCGCTAACTGGCCATTGCAAGAAGATCGAAATAAATCTTGAGTCAGATGGCTCTGTTGAAGTACACGATGATGGTCGCGGAATTCCTGTTGATAAGGAACCAAAGACTGGTCTGACTGGTGTTGAAGTTGTCATGACAAAGCTACATGCCGGTGGAAAATTCGGTGGCGGTTCATATGCCGCATCTGGCGGCCTTCACGGTGTCGGCGCATCTGTTGTGAATGCACTCGCAGAACGCCTTGATGTGGAAGTTGACCGCAATGGCAAGATTTACTGGATGTCATTTAAGCGCGGAGTTGCAGGCGTATTTGATGGCGATGGACCGAAAGCTGAATTCACTGCGCAATCAGGACTTCGCACCATTGGAAAGATTTCTGCCAAAGTAACTGGCACGCGCACCAAGTGGTGGTCAGATCGTCAGATCTTCCTTAAAGAGGCTGAGCTCGATCTTGAAGATATCTACGCACGAGCACGCCAAACATCATTTTTAGTTCCAGGGCTATCAATTACCGTAAACGATAACCGCAAGAAGGAGAAGAGCACACAGGTTTTCTTCCATAAGGGTGGAATCTCTGAATACTGCGACTTCTTACAACCTGATGCTCCCGTTGGTGAAGTTATTCGTATCTATGGATCAGGACATTATCAAGAGACAGTTCCTGTCCTAGACGATAAGGGCCATATGGTCTCAACCGATGTTGAGCGCGATATGGAAGTTGATATTGCACTCAAGTGGGGCGTGGGCTTTGACACCACGCTGCGCTCATTTGTGAACATCATTGCAACTCCTAAGGGTGGCTCTCATGTCCTTGGCTTTGAGCGGGCAATCACGAAGGCCTTTAATGAGGCGATGCGTAGCGCAGGAATTTTGAAGAAGAACGAGGCAGATGTCATCAAAGATGACGTTATGGAAGGTCTCACAGCTGTTGTGACAGTGCGTATGTCTGAGCCACAGTTTGAAGGACAGACAAAGGAAGTTCTCGGCACAGCAGCTGCTACCAAGATTGTTTCAACGGTAGTGGCCGATAAGTTGAAGGAGTTCTTCTCCACTACGCGCCGCATTGATAAGGCAAATGGCAAGTTGATTATGGAAAAGATTGCAAATGCTTCACGTACACGTATTAGTGCACGCGCTCATAAAGATATTCAGCGCCGCAAGAATGCTCTGGAATCTTCATCACTTCCAACCAAGCTTTCAGATTGCCGCTCTGAAGATGTCACTCGTACTGAGCTCTTTATCGTTGAAGGTGACTCAGCCCTTGGCACAACAAAGGCTGCTCGTAACTCAGAATTCCAAGCAATCTTGCCTATTCGCGGTAAGATTCTTAATGTCCAGAAAGCATCTCTATCTCAGATGCTCGATGATAAAGAGTGCGGCTCCATCATTCAGGTTATTGGCGCTGGCTCTGGTAAATCGTTTGAACTCGATGAAGCGCGCTACGGCCGCATCATCTTGATGTCAGATGCTGACGTTGATGGCGCACATATTCGCTGTCTGCTTTTGACTTTGATGTATCGCTATATGCGCCCGATGCTTGATGCTGGTCGCGTCTTTGCAGCTATTCCTCCTCTTCACCGCATTGAAACAATGGGTGTGGGTGGCAAGAAGGGTGAATACCTTTATACATACTCAGATGATGAGATGAAGAGTGTCACTGCAGATTTAAAGAAGAACGGCAAGCGTTGGAAAGAACCTATTCAGCGTTACAAAGGTCTTGGCGAGATGGATGCAGATCAGCTCCGTGAAACCACTATGGATCCAGATGCTCGCACGCTACGTCGCATCACTGTTCCAGATGGCGAAGCTGCAGAGCGTATGTTTGAACTCTTGATGGGCTCAGATGTTGCCCCACGTAAAGAATTTATTGCAACTGCTGAGATCGATCGCGAGCAGATTGACGCTTAACGCTTAATCGATTGAAACTAAGTCGAAGTACTCATCTTTCCAGATATCTTCATCGCCATCAGGTAGCAAGATCACACGCTCAGGCTTTAGCGCCTGCACAGCGCCTTCATCGTGAGAGACCATGATGACTGCGCCTTGATATTCACCAAGGGCTCCAAGGATTTCCTCGCGAGATGCTGGATCTAAGTTATTCGTTGGCTCATCAAGGAGCAGAACATTGGCAGCAGATACAACCAAAGTAGCAAGTGCTAAACGAGTTCTCTCTCCACCAGATAAGACCTTCACCGGCTTATGAACATCATCGCCAACGAAGAGGAATGAACCTAAGACATTTCGGGCCTCTGGTTCACGAAGATCATCTTTAGAAGACATCATATTTTCAAGAATGGTGCGCTCGAAGTCGAGCATTTCATGTTCCTGGGCGTAATAGCCAAGTTTTAAGCCATGGCCATGTTCAACTTTTCCAGTATCGGATTCAAGTTGGTTGGCCAGGATCTTTAGAAGAGTGGTTTTTCCAGCACCGTTAAGTCCCAAGATAACAACGCGTGAGCCCTTATCGATAACGCAAGAAACGTCGGTAAAGATTTCAAGTGATCCATAGTTCTTAGAAAGTTCTTCACCAGATAGGGGAGTCTTTCCGCAAGGCGCTGGGGTTGGAAAGCGAAGTTTGGCGACCTTATCTTTAACGCGAACATCATCGAGTGATGAACGAAGTTTCTCAGCGCGACGCAACATGCCCTGTGCGGCAGTTGCCTTAGAAGCTTTGGCACGCATCTTCTCGCCCTGTTTCTGCAAAATCTCAGCCTTCTTCTCGGCGTTGGCGCGCTCTTTCTTACGGCGGTGTTCATCCTGTTCGCGCTGCAAGAGGTATTGCTTCCAGCCCAAGTTATAAACATCGATCACGTTACGGTTGCCATCGATATAGAAGACCTTATTTACAACTTGTTCGATCAAGTTAACATCGTGAGAGATGATGACAAGTCCGCCTGAGTAAGTGCTTAGGTAGTTGCGAAGCCAGATAATTGAGTCAGCATCTAAGTGGTTTGTTGGCTCATCCAGAAGCAGAGTTTCAGCGCCCGAGAACAAGATGCGGGCAAGTTCGATACGACGGCGCTGACCACCAGAAAGTGTGTCTAGTTGATTTCCAAAGACTGCTTCAGATACGCCAAGTGAGGTAGCAATAGCTTCTGCTTCAGATGTTGCGGCATAACCACCAGCTGCTTGGAACTCGGCATCAACGCGTGAGTAACGCTCCATCGCTTTTTCGAGAGCTTCACCTTCAGTTGTTGCCATCTCTTCTTCAACTTGGGTCATACGCGCTGCGATTTGATCTAAGCCACGCGCCGATAAAATTCTTTCAATAACAGTGCCTTGATCTTCGCCAGTGCGGGGATCTTGTGGCAGATAACCGATCTTGCCGGTGCGCTGTACTGCGCCACCTGCGGGGAGTGTTTCACCAGCAAGTACTTTGGCGAGCGTAGATTTTCCAGCGCCATTGCGACCAACGAAACCGATTCGATCTCCGTGGTTGATGCGAACATTTACTCCTGAGACCAGAAGTCGCGCACCTGCGCGTAGTTCAAGAGCACTTGTAGAGATCATTTGACGAAGTCTCCCACAGGGGAGAAGTTAAACGAAATTAAGCAGCGCCAATTCGTGTGCGACGCGGGGTAGCGAATGCTTTTCCGACTGCAGTTAGCTCGGTTGCAACCTGCGCCTTGATATTTTCTTCAGATTTTAGAAGAGCGCTAAGCGCGGCGATAGTTGTTTTGAGTTCCTTCTGTTCAGTCTCAAGTTCGAGTTTGCTCATCTTGGTCAAGCGACGAAGTGGCATATCGAGGATATAAGTTGCTTGTTCATCGTTTAACTTAAAGTCCTTGATCAACTTCTCTTTGGCTGCTGCTGCGTCATCGCTACCGCGAATAATCTTGATTACCTTATCGATATCGATGATCGCCTTAAGCAGACCATCGACCATTGAAAGGCGACCTTCTGCCTTGGCTTTGCGATATTCAGAGCGACGACGTACAACTTCGATGCGGTGATCGATAAAGACTTGCAGCAATTCCTTAAGACCAAGTGTTTGTGGGCGACCTTTAACCAAGGCAACTGCGTTAATCGCGAATGCATCTTCCATCGGAGTTAACTTATAGAGCTGTTCTAGAACTGCTTCTGGTTCAAAGCCGTTCTTAAGCTCGATAACTACGTTGGTTCCGGTCTGGCCATCAGTTAGATCGATGATGTCTGAAATACCTTGGATCTTCTTCGCCTTAGCAAGATCTGCAATGCGCTCAACAACTTTTTCGGGGCCGATGTTAAATGGCAGCTCCTTAATAGTGATACCCATCTTGCGAGAGGTAACTTTGCTGATCTCAACGGATGCGCGCACCTTAAATGAACCCTTACCGGTGGCATATGCCTCGCGCACGCCTTCGGCGCCAACGAGTTCTCCGCCAGTTGGAAAGTCTGGTCCAGGAATGTGCTTCATCAACTGATTAAGCGTCGCCTTCGGGTTATCAATCAAAAACTTAGTTGCGGCGATTACTTCGCCTAGGTTGTGTGGCGCCATATTTGTCGCCATACCAACTGCGATACCTGAACCGCCATTTACCAAAAGGTTTGGATACGCGGCAGGAAGAACAAGTGGCTCCAGCAATTGGCCGTCGTAGTTTGGACCAAAATCAACGGTGTCTTCATCGGCTTCAGCAACCATCGCCATTGCGGCATTGGCTAGACGAGCTTCGGTGTAACGCATTGCTGCAGGGCCAGAGTCGAGTGAACCAAAGTTTCCGTGGCCATCGATTAGTGGAACCTGCATAGAAAAAGATTGCGCCATACGTACAAGTGCATCGTAAATTGCTGAGTCACCGTGCGGGTGCAACTTACCCATTACTTCACCGACAACACGCGCGCTCTTTACATGGCCGCGCTCTGGACGAAGACCCATATCGGCCATCTGGTGCAAGATGCGGCGGTGTACAGGCTTTAAACCATCGCGCGCGTCAGGAAGAGCGCGTGAATAAATAACTGAGTATGCATATTCAAGAAATGACTCTGACATTTCAGATGAAACATCGATATCTACAATTTTGCCGGGATATTCACCGGGCTTTGGACCAACGGGCTTTTTAGCCTTGGTCGATGCTGCGGCCTTCTTCGCTGTTGCCATGCGCGCATTCTGCCAAGATAACTAGCTAAATCGCGGTACCTACACGCGGTCTGCCGCCGACGATTGCAACACAACCTGCAGCCAACTCTCCACCTGCCTGTAAAGCAGCGGTTAAATCGTGGTTCTTCGAATATGAGGCGATAAATCCGGCGGCAAAACTATCTCCAGCCCCTGTTGTATCAACAACGGTAGCTGCAAATGCAGGAAGGCTAATGGAATCAAAACCACGCGCTTTGGCGATAGCGCCAGCAGATCCACGTTTGATAACAACTACTTGCGAGAAATCAAGCAGGTAATTAAGAGCGCGTTCGATATCAACTGAGCCAGTTAAGTAAATCGATTCTTCTTCATTTAGGAGTAAAACATCCATCATTGAAAACCAGTTATGTAACTCTTTATCTGCAACATCTTTCATCGCACCAACAGATGCGGGATCAAAGTAAATCGGTAGCCCTTCGGCTTTTATCTTCTCAATCATCGCCAAAACACCATCACGGGCTAGGGGATTGAGAAGCGCGTAACCAGAGATGTAAACAGCTTGAAATGTGCCCAGATCAGGTAGGTCAGTCACAGTTAGTCGTGAATTTGCACCTTTATCCGGAAACATCGTGCGCTCACCCGATGAGTCGACGAGAACTACAACAACACCAGATGTTTCACCTGGAATTACTAGATCTCCGTGGCTTACGCCAAGGGCATCGAATTCTGCAACGATCGCAGCGCCTGCC
>JAPLBL010000009.1 GCA_026392765.1 Actinomycetota bacterium | reverse complement strand
ACTACCTGGCGATAGAAAAGTCCAACGCGCGCAAAAATTCCGAGCTTCTCCTCGGTAACTTCAACTGCATCAGTCATGGTGACTTCCTTTTCTATCTTCGTTAGTAGTGCTCGTTCTTTACTGCGGCTTGCAGGGCAAGAGGGACTCGAACCCCCAACCGGCCGCTTTGGAGACGGCAACTCTAGCCAATTGAGCTATTGCCCTTCGCGACGAATTTTCAGGCGCGCCAAGGCGAGGAAGAAATTCATCGTGAGCGTCGAAGTGTAAGGGCAGGGGCGTGCAGAGTAAAACTGGCAAAAATCCAGGTGGGCAGGGCCACTGGATCTGAGCGCGCAAGGCACGCTCGTCATGGTGCAGACTTCCCCCATGAGCAGAATCTCCGCACGAATTGCAGCTATCGCAGAGTCAGCCACTTTGGCCGTTGATGCAAAGGCAAAGGCTCTCAAAGCAGCCGGCCGTCCTGTCATCGGCTTTGGAGCTGGCGAACCAGATTTTCCAACTCCTGCTTACATTGTTGAAGCAGCTGCTGCTGCAACAAAAGTTGTTGCAAACCATCGCTACACACCATCACCAGGGCTACCTGAACTTCGTCAAGCGATCGTTGATAAGACAAAGCGTGATTCGAACTATGAAATCACAGTTGATCAAGTACTCGTAACTAACGGTGGCAAGCAAGCTGTCTATCAAGCATTTGCAACAATTATTGATCCAGGCGATGAAGTGATCCTGCCTTCTCCTTTCTGGACTACATATCCTGAAGCAATCAAATTAGCTGGCGGCAAGAGCGTTGAAGTATTTGCAGATGAATCACAGAACTACCTTGTTACTGTCGAACAGTTAGAAGCTGCTCGCACGCCTAAAACAAAGGCTCTGCTCTTCTGTTCACCATCTAACCCAACTGGTTCTGTCTATACACCTGCACAGGTCAAGGCAATCGGTGAATGGGCGCTGAAGAACAATATCTGGATTATTTCAGATGAGATCTATGAACATTTGCTCTATGACGGCGCTACTGCCCCATCACTACCTGTATTAGTTCCAGGGCTTGCAGATACCTGCATCATCATCAACGGTGTTGCAAAGACATATGCAATGACAGGCTGGCGCGTGGGCTGGATGATCGGTCCCAAGGATGTCATCAAGGCAGCAACAAACTTGCAATCTCACCTGACATCCAATGTGTCTAACGTTTCACAGCGCGCAGCCATTGCAGCCCTTACCGGCAACCTCGATGCAGTGCATAAGATGGGTGAAGCATTTAATCGTCGCCGCACACTTATTGTTGGACTTCTCAATGAGATTCCAGGATTTACATGCCCCACACCACAAGGTGCGTTCTATGTGTATCCATCGGTTAAGGGTGTGCTTGGCAAAACTATCCGCGGCAAAGTAGCGAATACTTCTGCAGAGCTTGCAACGATTATCTTGGATGAAGTTGAGGTTGCTGCGGTTCCTGGTGAAGCATTTGGTCCATCTGGATACCTACGCTTCTCATATGCAACCAGCGATGAAGATATCGTTGAAGGTATTGGGCGTATTAAGAAATTACTCTCAGAGTAATTTAAAGGCTAAGCCCCACAAGGTTAACTTCAGTCTCTAAGGTAATTCCAAACTTCTCAAAGACGCTCTGCTGAGCACTCTTTGCAAGCTCTGCAATATCTGTAGCTGTCGCATTTCCTGCATTGGTCAGCGCAAGTACATGCTTAGTAGATACGCGTGCACCACCATGGCTATCGCCTTTGTGTACACCTGCATGTTCAATCAACCACGCAGCACTTGTCTTGACCATGCCATCTGATGTGGGCCACTGAGGTGCACCTTCAGGCAACTTTGCTGCAATCTCTTTAGAGACGATGGGGTTGGTAAAGAAAGATCCTGCAGACCATGAGTCACGATCGCTGGGATTAAGAAGCATTCCTTTAGCACCACGCAGTTCAAGAACTGCCTTACGCGTTGCATCAATAGGTGCCTTCTCGCCCACTTCAATACCTAACTGCTTTGCAAGTTCTGCATAGGTAATAGCAGTAGTCATCTCACCTTGGCGCAGATTAAATTGCACATCCAAAACTACATAGCGACCAGGGTGGGATTTAAAGTGTGAATTGCGATAGGAGAATTCACATTCAGAGTTTGTGAAAGTCTTTAAGCCTTTTGCTTGGCGGTCATATGTGCGCACGCGAGTAATGAACTCAGCAACTTCATGGCCATAGGCACCGATATTTTGAATCGGTGCAGCACCCACTGTGCCAGGAATTCCGCTCAAAGTTTCAAGACCTGCAAAGCCACGATCAAGTGTTACTGCAACGAATTCATCCCAGTTCTCACCTGCGCCAATTGTCAGTGTTGCACCGCTGCATGCATCAACTTCAGATTGCATTGAGTGGCTATTAATACGAATAACTGTTCCTTCAAACCCACTATCTGCAACGAGGATATTTGTGCCTCCCCCGATGATGAGAATCGGGGTGTCACCTGCAGCCTCAATCGCTGCAATGATTTCTGCTTCTGTGCCCACTTCAACAAACTTCTTGGCAGGGCCACCCACACGCAGAGATGTGTAATCGCGAAGGTCAGCCATGTTCTAAGGCTACCTGCGTGGACTCAATATTGCAGTCTTGCCTCTAAAGCGCTCGAGGATGCGGTCGTAATTCTTCTTCGATTGAGCATCGCGATATTCAGGGTCAGTATCGTGATAACCGTGATGGCGATCTTGCTCCAGTGGTAAATCCATCTGTAGTAAACGGCCATTGGAATGGCGAAGGTTGAGCGAGAATTCAATATCTGCATTGCGGTAATAGAGCGCGCGATTACTAAATCCGCGCGCTGTCAGTGCATCCTCACGATGCATGGCAAGGAAGTAGCTAAAGAGAACATCGACTTCGCCAGCTCCCTTATCGTCAACGCTGCGCCATTCATCTTCAAGATTGATAAGCCCTCCGCGCCATCCAACTGCCACAAATTCACGTTTCTTGAGTTCTGCAAGAACTGGAGTGATGGCATCGCCCATAAAGCGAGTAGAGGGATCCATAATCACAATGAATTCACTTGTGACGTTACGAAGGAGTGCGTTGGCACTTTCTCCCCATCCAAAGTCTTCTGTGAGTTGAACTAAGGATGTGCGTGAATCAAGTTCGTTAACTAAAACTCCTGGGTCACCGACTACCAAGATTGCAATCGCGCATTGGCTATGTTCTTTAATGGTTTTAATTGTCACAACGGCATCTTCTTGGAAGCCGTCAATAATCATTGCAACGGTGATCTCAAATTTACCTGAATTAATTGGGCGGATATCGCGCGTTGATTCATAGGTAGAAAAGCGCTTCTTGGGGCGAAGTTCATATCCCCCAGCACTATCGACTACTTCAAATCCTTGAGCTGCAATCTCATCACGTAATTGATCAGAGAGAGCGAAGTTCTTCTCTGCACGAGCTGCAAGGCGAGCCTTTGCTAACTCGTGAACTGAATCTGGTGCACTCACTTGTTTACTACCGCTTTAGCCATTCCTAGGACTTTCACACCTGCAGATGTTGCACTTAAAGAAAGTGAAATCTTTCCATCCGCAATTTCGGCAACGGTTGCAGTGACTGTGAGATCTACTTTTTCACCAGCAGGAACAATCACAGGCTTAATAAAGCGTGCGCTGTATTCAAGAACATTGGCAGAGCCTCCTGCGAAGTCAGATACATACTTACCAACCAGAGCCATGGTGAGCATGCCGTGGGCTATCACATTGGGAAGTCCTACAGATAGTGCAAACTCTTCATTCTGGTGAATTGGGTTCTGATCCCCTGATGCATCGGCATATGCCTTAAGCAGAGCGCGATCGAGATAGAAAACTTTCTCATCCAATACTGTGCCCACTTCAATCATGCGCGCACCACCAATGTGGACCAGGCGGAGATAACGAGTTTGCCATCGCGATGTAAATCTGAGCGCACAGAGACGATTTCATTTCCAGCAGCTACGCGATAGCTCTCAATAGTTGCAGCACATTTCAGGGGTGCGATTGTTGTATTGCTTTCGCCGATGACAGCGCAGAAGGCATCGATTTCAGATTGAGAAAGGGTTACTGAATCTGTACCCGCGAAGGTACTCCCGACCGAATCGGGGTTGAGCATTAGCGGGTTTCGCGGTGAAGTGTTGAAGACTTGCAACGTGGACAGAACTTCTTAAGTTCCATGCGGTCTGGATCGTTGCGGCGGTTCTTCTTAGTGATGTAGTTACGCTCTTTGCAATCCACGCATGCCATGGTGATCTTTGGACGAACGTCCGCGCTCTTACTTGCCATGGTGTTGACTCCTTCGTAGATATCGAACTAACAGGCGCTTAGATTACCTGAAGCACCTTTATTGGTGAAATCCGTGCGTATTCCACACAGTATTACTAGTAGCGGAGGCGGGATTTGAACCCACGACACAGCGATTATGAGCCGCTTGCTCTACCAAGCTGAGCTACCCCGCCAAGGGTGGAACGAACTTTTGTAGTACATATTTAATTATCACTTCTGTATT
>JAPLBL010000067.1 GCA_026392765.1 Actinomycetota bacterium | reverse complement strand
CCCAGCAAGTCCTGCACCAATGATTGCAACTTTCTTATCGGACACTAATTTCACGCGCCTTGTCAATCATCGTTGCAACGGATCTAATCTGTGCAGGCGTAATAGGCCATTCATTCTTACCTTCGAGAGCGCCCAAAACTGCCAGATAGAAGAGTCCATAATTTCCAGGAACGGCTTCAATCTCTTCACGAGCATCTCCTCGTTGGATATATGCCTTCGATGATGTTGGCGCGCTCCACATTCCACCTTCAGGGAAACTTCCAGAACGTAGCAGTGCTTCTTGTGGGTCTAACTCTTCAATGATGAGAGCGCCTTCACTTCCCAGAACGCGGATGCGAGGTCCTACCGATCCTGAAATAGCGCTCACTGAGCAATATGAATCCACCCCTGAGTGATGGCGCAAATTCAGAACCACATCATCTTCGGACTCTCCACGGATCTTACGAACACTTGCATAGGTCAGATCTGCAGGGCCAAAACAGTCAAGAGCTGTTGAAAGCAGATGTGTCTGTAGATCAAGTAAGAGCCCGCCACCTTCTTCAGGTGTCAATGATTCACGCCATGCGGCCGCATTAAGTTGTGGGCGAAATCGTTCAAAGCGAGAATCGAGTCTAAAGACTTTGCCAATCAGACCATTTGCTGCAACCTTCTTCACCGTCAAGATATCGCTATCCCATAACCGGTTATAGAAAGCAGTAACGGGGACGCCTGATTTCTCACTTGCACTCAAGATGCTCTCAGTCTCTGCAAGAGTTCGTGCCATGGGCTTTTCAACGACAACAGGAATACCTGCATTGATTGCGGCTAACGCATGGTCGGCGTGAACTGCGTTAGCCGAAGCAACGACAACAAGATCTAAGTTTTGCCCCAGAAAATCACTGAAATCCGTTGTGACCTTGGTGAGAGGGAAATCTTCCTTCGCCTGCCTTGCACGAGTGGAATTGCCGGTGAGTACCGTTGCCACATCAAAGCCACACCCTTTGAGTAAAGGGGCGTGAAATGAGCGACCCGATAGCCCATAACCGGCAATTCCTACGCGCATAGCTAATTACTTATTCTGTAACTTAGAAGGCCACCAGATCTTTGGACCAATCTCGTGAACGAGAGCTGGTACCAAAATTGAGCGAACAATAATGGTGTCAAGGAGAACACCAAATGCCACAGCAAAGCCAAGCTCTGCAAGTGGAACTAGTGGGAGTAATCCAAGAACTGCAAAGGTTGCCGCAAGGACAATTCCTGCTGATGTGATCACGGCACCAGTAACAGTGACGCCCTTGATGACGCCAGCGCGCGTGCCAATCTTCTGTGATTCTTCCCGGACACGGGTCATCAAGAAGATGTTGTAGTCGATGCCGAGGGCAACCAAGAAGATGAAGGCGAACAGTGGGAATGAGTTATCTCCCCCTGCAAAGCCAAAGACATGGTTGAAGACAAGAGCACATACACCGAGAGTTGCAAAGTATGACAAGACAACTGTTCCAAGAAGAACGATTGCGCTCAAAATACTTCGCAGGAGTAATCCGAGAATCAAGGTGATTACTATGAGGATGATTGGAATGATCGTCCTGTTGTCCTGGTTATTTGCTGTTCGCACATCGAAGTAAACAGCGCTCGTTCCACCCACGAGGGATGTTGAATCTGCTGCGTGAGCAAGTCGTCGAATCTCAGGAATGTCATTTCCTGCTTCAACGCTATCGGGCGCCTTATCAAGAGTCACGTTGAGAATTGCGCGATTGCCGACAACCTTCATCGCAGGAAGTGGCTGTCCTGGTACTGGGAATCCATCTAATTGTGGAGTTATATCTGTAACACCAGGTGCGTTCTTAAGAGCTGCGGTAACTGCTCCAACTTTGTCCACGGAGACAACAACCTGAGTTGGGTCACCTTCTCCGCCTGGGAAGTGCTTGACCAGTAACTTCTGTCCCACAACAGATTCAGGATTTCCTGTGAAGGAATCAACGGTTCCAAGTCCATCAGCTTTCAGTGTTGTCGATGCAAATGCAAAGAGTAGAAGTACAGATCCAGAGATAACCCAGGCCTTGCGAGGGTTACGTTCAATCGAACTTCCGACCTTGGACCATGTTCCTGAGAGCACATGATCATCCCCATCGTTTTGAGGAATACGTGGCCAGAAAATCCAACGTCCGAAAAGGAGTAGCAGGGCAGGAAGAAGGGTAAGGATCGTGATCATCGAACAGACGATGCCAATTGCACCGACAGGACCAAGGCTTGCAGTATTTGTCAATTGGCTAAAGAGAAGGATGAGAAGAGAGATCGAAACTGTGGAGCCTGATGCAAGGATTGGTTCCCAGACACCTTTATAGGCAGCGCGCATAGCATCGAAACGATTCTCATAGAGATGTAGTTCCTCTCGATAACGAGCAATGAGAAGGAGCGCATAATCGGTCGCTGCGCCAATGACAAGAACCGAGAGAATTCCCTGCGATTGACCATCAACATCAATGATGTCGTTCTTTGCAAGCAGGTAAACAATTCCACCAGCTGTGGAGAGTGCAAAGAGAGATGAAAGTAAAGGGATTATCCAAAGAACTGGCGAACGGTAGACAGCAATCAAGATGATTGCTACAACTCCTAGAGTCGTAAGCAGAAGTGAAGAATCTAGAGTCTCAAAAGCTCCGAAGAGATCTCCTAAGAGTCCTCCCGGCCCTGTCACATAATGCGAAACACCATTGGCTTCAGCAATCGGTTTAATGTCCTCGCGCAACGCATCAATTACTGCAGGAAGAACTGGCTTGTCATTGGGCAGTAGCTTTGCAATCGCATTGCCATCTAGTGGAACGTTGGCAAGGATGGCTTCACCATCTTCTGAAGGAAATACAGAGATAACCTGTCCTGGAGCTAGGTAATCTGCAATCTTGGCATCAGTACCATCAAGTGTTAGCGCACCCACACCTGCCATATGCTCATTAATTGCACCAAGATTTGAAGGGTTAACCTTTCCTTCAAAGAGAATCAGTGTCGGAAAGTTGAAAGAATCTTTACTAGTGAACTTTGCGATTTCATCCGCAGCAAGTGTTGCCTCAGCGCCTTTAGGCAAGAATGAAGAGTTGTTATTCTCTTGAACTGAGGTCAGCTTTCCAAAGAGAGGTCCGAAGACGCCTGCAATAAGGAACCAGATGATGACCACCAACATGGCGAGGGCAAATGGCTTGCGAGATTTTTGAACTGTAGTTATCGACACGATAGAAGAGGCCTTTCGGGCTGTGTTGTGAGCGTAATTCGCGAGAGCGCTAGCCTACCTTTAGGCTGTACTCGTGCCCACATTCAGCGCTGCTTCACAGGAAGAATTAATGAAGTCGCCACTTGCACTCACCCGTGAAGGTCTTGTTGAGTACTCCGAGGCTCTGGCACAACAGCGCGCAATTCATGCAGAAGTCGCACAAGGCCTTCGCCCCAATACATTGATTCTTCTTGAACATCCATCGGTCTATACAGCCGGCAAGCGAACATCAGAGTTAGAAAAACCAACTGATGGCACACCTGTCATTGATGTCGATCGCGGTGGCAAGATCACTTGGCATGGACCTGGACAACTAGTCGGCTATCCCATTGTGAAATTGGCCAAGCCAAATGAACTCGTAGGCTTTGTCCGTGAGATTGAAGCCGGCCTCATTAAAGTCTGTAGCGAATGTGGAATAACTACCCAGCGCGTTGATGGGCGCTCGGGAGTCTGGGTATGTGATGACCGTGGTGAACGCAAAATCGCCGCCATCGGAATACGCGTGGCCCAAGGGGTGAGCATGCATGGCTTCGCTCTCAATGTGAATCCAGAGCTTGCGGCATTCAATAGAATCATCCCCTGCGGCATCAGTGATGCAGCAGTAACCTCAATGGCCGATGAACTCTCACGAGATATATCGGTAGATGATGTAATACCTGTGGTTGAGAAGTATCTATTCGAATCTCTGATGAAGGTGAGCGCATGACTATCGCACCCGAAGGTCGCAAGTTACTTCGCATCGAAGCGCGCAATACCGAGACTCCCATTGAACGCAAACCTGAGTGGATTAAGACTCGCGCCAATATGGGCCCTGAATACACACGTCTTCGTTCACTTGTTAAGAGCGAAGGTCTTCACACAGTCTGCCAAGAAGCGGCGTGTCCTAATATCTTTGAATGCTGGGAAGATAAAGAGGCAACATTTCTTATTGGTGGCGATCGTTGCACGCGTCGCTGCGACTTCTGCAATATTGATACCGGAAAGCCCGAAGAGCTCGATCGCGATGAACCACGCCGCGTAGCCGAATCAGTGCAATCAATGGGCTTGAAGTACGCAACTATCACTGGCGTTACTCGCGATGATTTAGATGATGAAGGAGCTTGGCTCTATGCCGAGACCATCCGCATGGTGCACGAACTCAATCCAGGTACGGGTGTTGAGATGCTGGCACCAGATTTCAGCGGAAATCCGGTTTATCTCAATGAAGTTTTTGAAACCCGTCCTGAAGTATTTGCACATAACTTGGAGACAGTTCCACGAATCTTTAAGCGCATTCGACCTGCATTCACCTATGAGCGATCACTGGATGTCATTACCCAAGCTCGTGCATATGGCCTGATTACCAAGTCAAACCTCATTCTTGGCCTTGGTGAAACTCGCGAAGAGATAACACAGGCTCTCGTAGATCTTCATGATGCTGGGTGTGATCTCATCACTATCACCCAGTACTTGCGCCCAACCAATAAGCATCATCCAGTGGAGCGTTGGGTCAAGCCTGATGAGTTTGTTGAATTGGCTAAAGAAGCAGAAGATATTGGATTTAGCGGTGTGATGAGTGGACCACTGGTTCGTAGTTCTTATCGCGCCGGTCGCCTCTATAAGCAAGCAGTAGAAAAGCGAAACTTGCGTGGCTGATCTCGTCTATCCCCCGATTATCGTTGCAATTAAGGCGTTCTGGAAATACCTTGGATTGAAATTCGACTTCCAAGGAGAGGAGAACATTCCTCGTGATGGCGGCTCAATCCTTGCAATTAACCACATCGGTTATTTGGATTTTGCACTGACAGGAACTGCGGCACTTCCCGCCGGCCGCTATGTCCGATTTATGGCTAAGAAAGAGATCTTTAATAACAAATTAGCTGGGCCATTGATGCGAGGAATGCACCACATCTCTGTCGATCGCTCAAACGGATCAGCATCTTTTGTCACAGCACTTCGTGCACTGCGTGCTGGCGAAATCATCGGGATCTTTCCCGAAGGAACTATCTCTGTCAGCTTTGAAATCAAAGAGTTGAAATCTGGCGCTGTTCGCTTGGCTATGGGTGCAGGTGTTCCCATCGTGCCCACCATTGTCTGGGGTTCACAGCGCATCTGGACCAAGAAGGTAAAGCGCAATCTGCGCCGCCAAGGTGTGCCAATCACGGTAGCTTTTGGGCAACCTTTGTACTTTGATAAGAAATCAGATGTTGAGGTGGGCGAGAAGTTATTGCGCGAGACGATGCTGAGAATGCTCCATGAAGTTCAAGAAAAGTATCCAGATTCACATGAAGGCCAGCGTTGGGCACCGGTGCGCCTTGGTGGTACAGCCCCTGCTCCCCTAAACTAACGCTCATGTTTAAGAAGAAGAATAAAGAAGCAAAGATCAAGACTCCTCGTTTTCAGACTTTCCGTGATGCATACAAGGTCACAAAATCTGTAAAGCCATGGATTGGCATCGCCCTCATTCTCATCTTTCTTCTTGTGCTTGTAGTCGGTATCTCACTCGGAATCATCTTTGGCCATCCAATCTACGGAGGCTTCGTCACAATTCCTTTGGCAGCACTCGCTGCAATGTTCTTCTTTACGCGCATCGCAGGCTCTGCTGCCTACTCATCCATTGAAGGTCAGATTGGTGCAGGAGCTAGCGTTCTGATGGCTATTCGCAAAGGTTGGACTACTACTCCTGCCGTTGCAGTCAATAAACAACAAGATATGGTCCATCGCAGCGTTGGTCGTGCAGGAATTGTGCTCACAGGTGAAGGCGGATTTGCAGTCCGTCAGATGATCCAGGATGAGAAGAAGAAGGCAGAGCGATTTGCCCCAGGTGTTCCTATCATTGAAGTCTTTGTTGGCGATGGTGATGGACAAGTTCCAATTCGCAAACTGCAGAAGCATGTTGCAAAGCTGCCTAAGAAATTGTCAGCTCACCAGATGCGAGAAGTGCGTGCGCGTCTGAAGGCCGTGGGCGGAATGTCTCTGCCAATTCCAAAAGGACCTATGCCTAAGGGTGTAAAGATCCGCTAATTAACGAGTTTTTACCAAGACTGTATTTGAAAATCTCTCATTAATTCCTCTGCCATCTTCATCAAAGGTAATTGCCGTGATGAGAGGCATGAGAAGTGCACAACGGATGAGAGCTTGAAATGGGGTAGCAGCTCCCCCATCTGAGAATCGAATGACTTTCAGTCCAACAAGGCGATGACCAAATGATGCTCCGCCGAAGGCGACAAGCAGGCTGTATTCGGCAAAGAGCAGGAGCAAGGTCGGGATACGAGCTCCAGGTACGCGATCAGTGAAGGATCCGCCGCCTGCGAAGAAGCCCAGTGAGATCACATAACAAGCCAGCCAGTCGATGGTGATTCCCAGCAGGCGCCGACCTTGAGATACGCGTGGATACATGGGGGCGAGCCTAGCCGCTCATCCACGAGCCTGCGATGTGAGCCATCCGATGATGATGTAACACGGATGTAACACCAAAATTGTGACTTTTTTACTTGGGAGAACTAGCCTTCACTCCATCAGCAGTGCTCAATGATGAGGCGGCTGGGCGATAAAGAGCCTCAATTGGAGTACACAATATGTTTAAGAATTCTTCAGAAATTTTTGCATACATCAAGAAGGAAGATGTAAAGCTCGTCGACGTACGCTTTACAGATCTTCCAGGAATTCAGCACCACTTCAACGTTCCTGTTGAATCTTTCGACGAAGCAGTCTTCACAGATGGCTTGATGTTCGATGGTTCATCGATCCGCGGATTCCAGTCAATCCACGAATCAGATATGAAGTTGCTTCCAGTTCCATCATCAGCATTTATTGATCCATTCCGTCTTGAAAAGACTTTGGTCATCATCTTCTCTGTTCATAACCCAACAGATGACACCCCTTATTCACGCGACCCACGTGGCGTTGTGAAGAAGGCTGTAGATTTCTTGAAGTCGACAGGGATTGCAGATCAGGCATTCTTCGCACCAGAAGCTGAGTTCTATGTCTTTGATGCGGTTCGATTTAAGACTGGCATCAATGAGGCCTACCACCACATCGATTCATATGAAGGTGCGTGGAATACAGGCATCGTTGCAGATCCAGATGGAACACCGAACCGTGGATATCGCACACGCATTAAGGGCGGTTACTTCCCTGTCTCTCCAACAGATCAGTTTGCAGATCTTCGTGATGAGATGGTCATGGAGCTCGGTCGTGCAGGTCTTCTTGTTGAGCGTTCACACCACGAGGTGGGAACTGCTGGCCAGATGGAGATCAACTACCGCTTTACAGACATTCTCACAGCGGGTGATGAATTGATGAAGTTCAAATACATCATCCGTAACGTTGCATGGGAAGGCGGCAAGACCGCAACATTTATGCCAAAGCCACTCTTCGGAGATAACGGTTCAGGTATGCACGTTCACCAATCACTCTGGAAAGATGGCAAGCCACTCTTCTTCGAAGCCGGCACATATGGCGATCTTTCAGATATGGCACGTTGGTATATCGGTGGACTCTTGAAGCACGCACCATCACTTCTTGCATTCACCAACCCAACAGTGAACTCATATCGTCGCTTGGTTCCAGGTTATGAAGCTCCAGTAAACCTTGTTTACTCAGCTCGTAATCGTTCAGCATGTATCCGTATTCCAATCACAGGATCATCACCAAAGGCAAAGCGCGTTGAATTCCGTTGCCCAGATCCATCATCAAACCCTTACCTCGCATTTGCAGCAATGCTCATGGCTGGTATCGATGGAATCATCAACAAGATCGAACCACCTGCACCAGTTGATAAGGATCTTTACGAGCTCGAGGCATCAGAGGCTGCTTTGATTCCACAGGTTCCAGGTTCACTTGATGCTGTTCTTGATTCACTTGAGAAGGATCACGAATTCCTAACAAAGGGTGGAGTCTTCACAGAAGACCTCATCTCAACATGGATTGAGTGGAAGCGTAAGAATGAAGTTGATTACGTTCGCTTGCGTCCGCATCCAGCTGAGTTCGAGCTTTACTACGACATCTAAAAAGTAGTTATCGGTTTATAGGAAGCCCCGTCAGCAATGGCGGGGTTTCCTATTTAGCAGGTACAGAAGTTCAATTTGCTACGCATTGCAGCCTCCCTTGGCTACTCTTTAGCCATGCTCTCTGAAGTCCTGACCTTCATCTTCTTCATTCTCATAGGTCTTGAAATTCGAGAAGGGCTCAATAAGCCAAAAGATGCGATCCTTCCAGCACTGGCTGCAATCGGTGGAATGTTGCTTCCAGCACTAATCTTCATCGCATTGATTCCTGGATCAAGTGCATGGGCGGTAGCGATGCCAACAGATGTCGCGTTAGCTATCGGTGCCTTAAGTATTTTGGGCAAGAGGGTCAATCCTGCAGTCAGACTCTTCCTCCTCACCCTCGCAGTGGCCGATGATTTCTTCTCACTCGTTGTCATAGGAGTCTTCTTCAGAGAAGATCTCCATCTTGCTAGTGCCATCTACACACTCGGTGCCGCTGCTATCGGTTTCCTTCTACCTTTCAGACATCGCCTTATTGCACTCCTTTCACCCATAGCTACCTTCTTGATCATTCCTATCTATATCTTCATCAATTTACTCACCAAGTTGGATTTCTCTCTATCAACAGAAAAAATCTCAATTGCCGTGGTCCTTGCCCGTGTTATTGGAAAAGTCCTAGGTATTACCCTCTTTACTTTCCTCTTCACCCGATTCACCAAGCTTAAGCTGCCTCAAGCACTAGATCTCAAAGAGATTGTCGGCGTTGGATTCCTTGCAGGGATGGGGCTTACCGTCTCCATTGTTATTGCAGAAATTACTTTGAAGACAGAGAGTGAACTAGCCCAGGTGCGTATGGGACTCTTCTTTGCAGCCATTCTTTCCGGGCTGCTTGGAGTGCTTTGGCTTAAGCGTTTTCCTGCTTCGCTATAGAGCTACGCGCGACTAGGAAATATCCAACAAAACCAATTACAAGTGCAAAGAAGACTCCTAGATTTGCATAGGCCCAAGCGCCTTCTTTTCCGCCAATCAGGCTTAAGAAATAACCTTGCCACGAAAGCCAACTGGCGAAGGAATTGGTCACAAAGCCCCATCCGACAAATGTTCCGATAACCATCACTGATATAGAACCTACATTCCATGATCCATAGCGACCGTTAGTTTTGTAGAGATCAGTCTCGTGATAACTCTTTCGCATCAAAACATCGGTCACAAAGATTGCAGACCACGTGGCGATAGGAACACCGAGTGTGATGAGAAAGCCTTGGAATGGGAAGAAGAAGTCATCTGCTATCCAGACAAAGTAGATGGTTCCAATGAGCATGAGAATCGCATCAAAGGAAGCAGCAATATGGCGCTTCACAGGCAAGCCGAGTGAGATCAGAGTTAACCCAGATGAGTAGAGATCCAGGATCGCTCCACCAACGAGTCCGAGAATTGCAACGAGTGCGAAGATCACCAGATACCAAGTGGGAAGAATTGTTGTCAGCGCCCCAATTGGATCGCTTGCGATTGCTTCAGATAAATCCTTGCTGCTACCTGAAAGTGCGGCACCATAAATGACGAGAATAATGGGAACAATAGAGGCTCCAAAGACTGTCCAACCAATAACTCCCCGGCTTGATGCCGAACGTGGCAGGTAGCGTGAATAGTCGGCTGCAGAGTTAACCCAACCTAGACCGATTCCTGTCGCTCCAAAAATCAGTGCACCGACAAATCCCTGTAACGATCCTGACTTCATGGAAGTAAGTACTGCCCAATCAACTTTTGAAATAGTTAAAGCGATATAGACCAGGGTCATGACGATCGTGATTGTTGTGAGATATCGCTGGAGCTTCATGATGACATCAAAACCAAGGACTCCAGCTGAGACGGTGAGGGCAACGGCAATAACAAAACCGATAATCATCGCAGTGTTATGTTCGAGATGTCCCACGCGCATGAACACTGTTCCAGTTGCGAGGGTTGCAAGTGAAACAAGGACTGTTTCCCATCCGACAAAGATCAGATACGAGAGTGTGCCGGGGATGAGATTGCCCTTAACACCAAAAGTTGCACGAGATAGGACCATCGTGGGCGCATTTGATTTCTTTCCTGCTAATGAACTGACCCCTACGAGCAGGAATGAAAGTACAGTGCCGAGAATTGCAGCCAGGGTTGCCTGCCAGAAGGAGATGCCGAACCCCAAGAAGAAAGAGCCATAGGAGAGCGCTAGAAGTGAAACGTTTGCGCCACACCAAGGCCAAAAGAGCGAAGATGGCTTTCCTTGTCGCTCACTCTCGTGAATGACGTTAGTGCCGTTGAGTTCTAGGTTCATGACAGAAGGTTAGAGGTTTATGCACAACATTTCTTAATCAAGGAAGAAATCGAGCAAGAAATCCTTCGTTCCAGGAACTACCGAATACTTTTCAAGATCTGTAATTCCCTCAGATGCAAGAACCTCATCGTCTACAAAGAAGTTGCCTGTGCACTCTTTTGAATTGCGATTGAGGATGATGTAAGCAGAGTCAGAGAGAATCTCTGGTATGCGGCAAGCAGCAGTATCTACGCCGGGAATCATCTGAAGGGCTGCAGTATCAATTGCTGTCCGTGGCCAGAGCGCATTGACGGCAATCCCATCACGCTTGAATTCCTCTGACATTCCAAGGACACACATACTCATCCCGTATTTTGCCATTGTGTAGGCAACATGGTTCTTAAACCACTTCGCCTTCATAGAAAGAGGTGGTGAGAGAGTCAAAATATGTGGATTACGTCCTGCCTCAGCCGATTCGCGAAGATATGGAATAGCAGCCTGAGAGGTAAGGAATGTGCCACGGACGTTGACATCAAACATGAGGTCAAATCGCTTGGCAGGAGTGTCTTCTGTTCGGGTTAAATTGATAGCACTGGCATTATTAATCAGGATATCGATGCCACCGAATTCTTTGGCAGCTTGCTCTATCGCAGCAGTAATCTGGCTCTCATCGCGCAAATCGCACTGTATGGGAAGGGCGGTTCCGCCAGCGGCGCGAATCTCCTCGGCTGCGGTGTGGATAGTGCCCGGCAACTTCGGATTGGGATCAGATGTCTTTGCAGCGATTGCTACCAATGCGCCATCTTGTGCGGCACGAAGTGCGATTGCTAAACCAATGCCGCGTGATCCACCAGTGATGAATATGCGCTTGCCTTGAAGTGACATTTACTTACCTCTCGTAGACATGAACTTCATAAATGCATCAGCTGCCTCTTCTGATTGAAGAGCCAGAGCAAATAATTGGAACTCTGCAAGCATGACCGCAGCAACCGCATCATGGCTACCGGCTTTCATCAGCGCCTTAGTATTTAAAATAGCATTCGGCGGTTGTTGGGCAATCTTCTCTGCAATTGCAAGAGCCTTACTTTCAGCATCTGCTTCAATCTCAGCGATGAGCCCCATCTCAAGTGCTTCATCGGCACCAAAAGATTCACCTGTCATAAATATCTTCGCAGCGCGCTGATAGCCAATCAAATCTGGAAGAAGCTTTGTCGAGCCTGCTTCTGGCACTAAGCCAAGAGACGTAAATGGCATGGAGAAGTTCGCACTAGGAGAGGCAACAACAACATCACAGTGCAGCAGCATCGTTGTTCCAACACCAATGGCATTCCCCTTCACAGCTGCAAGCAGTGGCTTCGGAAACTCCAGCAAAGAACCCAAGAATTTCGCTACAACTGAGTCTTTTTCAGTTGGAGGATTTGCCATGAAATCACGAATGTCATTACCGGCAGTGAAATGATCGCCTTCACTTGTGAGCAAGACACATCGAATTGATGGATCCTCAGCTGCTTGATTGAGTTGCTGTGCCAGACCTGCATACATATCCCGAGTAATCGCATTCATCTTCTCCGGGCGGTTTAGGCGCAAAATTAGGGTTTGACCTTGGTTGGAGGTCTTGATTTCCGTCATTTGGGAATCTTAAAGGTTGATTAAGCAAGAAGAAACCCCCGACACCAATTAAGGTGCCCAGGGGTTGATTCTCTTAAGGATGGCTAGCGCTCAAGCTTTCCAGAGATAAAGTCCTCAACTTTGTTATGAGCTTGTTCATCTGTGTATTGCACAGGTGGAGTCTTCATAAAGTATGACGATGGTGAGAGCAACGCTCCCCCTATCTTGCGATCTAGACCTATCTTTGCGCAGCGAAGTGCATCGATGATGACGCCTGCTGAGTTTGGTGAATCCCATACCTCAAGCTTGTATTCGAGGTTCAGTGGAACATCTCCAAATGCGCGACCTTCAAGACGGACATATGCCCACTTACGGTCATCAAGCCATGGAATGTAATCAGATGGCCCAATGTGAACATTCTTTGCACCCAAATCGTGCTCTAGTTGAGAAGTCACAGAGTTTGTTTTGGAAATCTTCTTAGACTCAAGGCGATCGCGCTCGAGCATATTCTTAAAGTCCATATTTCCACCCACGTTGAGCTGGTAGGTGCGATCTAGGTGAACTCCACGATCTTGGAATAATTTAGCCATGATGCGGTGCGTAATAGTTGCACCCACCTGGCTCTTGATGTCATCGCCCACAATAGGAAGACCTGCATCTTCAAACTTTTTTGCCCACACAGGATCTGATGCGATAAAGACAGGAAGTGCGTTTACGAAGGCACACCCTGCATCGATTGCGCACTGTGCGTAGTACTTAGCTGCCTCTTCAGAGCCCACTGGTAGGTAACAGATGAGAACATCTACTTCTTCCGCCTTGAGCGTTGCTACAACATCGACAGGTGCTGCTGTCGATTCTTGAATAGTCTCTTTGTAGTACTTACCAAGGCCATCGAGTGTGACACCGCGCAGAACTGGAACACCAGTTTTAGCAACATCGGAGAACTTGATGGTGTTGTTCTCACTGGCCCAGATTGCATCAGCAAGGTCGAGTCCAACCTTCTTCACATCAACATCGAAGGCTGCAACAAACTTCACATTGTTGATGTGATACTCGCCGACTACAGCGTGCATCAGACCTGGAATCTCTTGGTCAATTGCTGCATCCTTGTAATAGGTGACGCCTTGCACGAGTGAGTTGGCACAGTTTCCTACGCCAACGATTGCAACACGGATGTCGCCCTTACCAGTGGTGATATTCATTTATTTTTCTCCTCAGTGATGATCATTTCCTTAAGCCATGCGATTTCTCGCTCTAGCGAATCGAGAGAGAAGCGGCGCCACTCCTCGAGATATCTATCGAGTGCAGCAGGCGTGCTGGCTAAATCACTTTTGAGCACTCCTGCTTTCTCTTCAAGGCGAAGTAATCGCCCTTCCAAAATTCGAACTCTGTTGGGTGTTGTTGTCGGGCTAAAGAATGCGAAGCGAACTCCAAACCCTTCGTCCTCCCACGCATCTGATGTCACAGCGCTATTGAGTAGCTCAAAGCGCTTGATTCCTTTTCTAGTGATTGTGTAGACAATACGAGTGCGTCGAGATGTCACTCCAATTTCCTTCGCTTCAATCACTTCAGAAATCACCATCCGCTTTAACTGGGGGTAGAGGACTGAAAATGAGAGCGCACGAAATGGCCCGAAGATCGCCATGAGGCGCTTTCGAAGCTCGTAGCCATGCAAAGGTCCCTGCGAGAGAAGACCAAGAAGGGCAAATTCGAGTGATTCTGAACGTGAACGCATCGAGAGCTCCCTTCTGGCTATGGCTAGACGATATATCTATTTGATATATCGAGTGCTCATTCAAGCCCATGGGGGCAGGCTGCGCAAATCGACGCGCCTATTGGCTACCTTTGCCTCATGTTCTCCGGAGTCATCCCCACACGCCTACCCGAGTACCTCATAGCCGCGATCATCATCATTATCGCTCCAGGGCCCAGCGTTCTCTTTGTGATCGCTCGAGCCGTTGCCTGGGGACGCAAGATCTCAGTTCTTACTGTTGCAGGAAATGTGACTGGATCCTTTGTCCTCTCCACTCTCGTTGCTCTCGGTGTGGGACCAATCCTGCAGAAATGGCACATCACCTACATTGCGGTGCAATGGGCTGGTGGTCTCTATCTGATCTATCTCGGAGTAGATGCAATTCGCAAGCGACAAATACATGCCGCAGATATGACTAATCAAGGACCAGTTGCGCCAACTGCGCGTCAATCAATTCGTGATGGTTTTTGGGTGGGCGTTCTTAACCCCAAAGCAATTGTCTTCTTCGCAGCAGTGCTCCCCCAATTCGTTGATATCGATAGCGGACATGTCACGATTCAATTGGTATTTCTCGGATTAGTGTTCTGCGTTCTCGCATTTATCTCCGATGGAACATGGGGGCTATTAGCCGGAACTGCTCGCGCCTGGCTTGCAACTGATAACAGACGACTTGAACGACTACGAGGAACTGGTGGCACCATCATGATTTTACTTGGTGTCGCAGTCTTAATCTCAGCAGTTGTCACCGGGTAAGGAGAAGATTGGGTATGAAGAAACCAGATGCTCCAGCTCGCGAGACCATCGCACCATCAGATCTCACCTTTGGCCTGTCCACATGCAAGCGTTGCCTCTGGCTTAAATATTGGTTTAAATTCGAACTCAAGAAAGAGATCCCTCTCGTTAAGCCTCTTGCAGATTCGCAGGAGGAACATTTCCGCAGAGCATCGATGCGCGATATCGATCTATCTCTCAAAGAGGGCGTTGTGAAGCAGTGGGGCCAATGGGTAAAGAGTGCGCCTATCAAGATCAATGGCTTTGAAACTCGCTGGAAAATACTGGGAATCTATGACCTCCTTGGTCACTACACAGATGGCTCTGTGGGAATTATTGATTGCAAAGTCTCTGACTCAGATCGTGACAATGGCCCTTTCTACGCACCGCAACTAGAGGCCTATGCCCACGCTCTTGAAAATCCTGATAAAGGCAAACCATTTCCGGTCTCATCAATGGGGCTATTGATCTGGAAACTCGCCGGCGTTACTGAAACTGCGCAGAGCGAGCTAGCAAGTAACTCTCATGGCTTTGGCGTCAATAAGGTCTATGTTCCAGTCGAACGCGACACAGCCAGATTTAGCGCAATCCTTGAAGAGCTGATCACCACTATTGAAGGTGGCATGCCTGATTCTGGTCCTGAATGCAATGTCTGTAACTACCTAATTAAGCGAGCTGAACTACAGATTGATTAATCGCTCTCTTCGTTATTTTCAACGTTGAGTCCGGATTTCTTCGCCTTCACAGCATAGGTATCAACATATTCTTGACCCGATAACTGTTGAATACGTTTCATAATCTGATCAGTGACTTCGCGAAGAAAGAGAAGATCCGTTGAATCACCTTCGAAATACATTGGCTCGCCAAAGGTGATTCCAACTCGCATGATTTTCGGAATCACTGTCCCTGTTGGCTGAATTTTATCCGTGTTAAACATCGCAATGGGAATAATGGGAGCCCCTGATTCAATGGCAAGGCGCGCGATACCGGTGCGCCCCTTATAGAGACGACCATCAGGTGAACGTGTTCCTTCAGGATAAATTCCAAGAGAATTTCCACCTGCAAGAACTTCAAGGCCTGTGATCAGCGCTGCTTCACTGCGGCGACCACCAGAGCGATCGACAGGAACTTGTCCCAAA
>JAPLBL010000043.1 GCA_026392765.1 Actinomycetota bacterium | reverse complement strand
GATGCCTTCGATTTCAACCTCACGTGAGACACGGAAGCCGATTGTCTTCTCGATCGCAAAGCCAATGATGAGAGTTACGATGAATGAATAGGCAGCAACTACACCTACGCCTAGTGCTTGCTTAACCAATAGACCGGTTCCTCCACCATAGAAGATTCCATCGAGACCGATGCTGTTAACAACATGAGTGCCGAAGAGACCGATGGAAAGTGATCCCCAGATACCGCCTACGAGGTGCACGCCCACTACATCGAGTGAATCATCGAATCCGAACTTGTATTTGAGTCCCACTGCCAATGAGCAGAGGATTCCAGCGATGATGCCAATAACCACTGCAGCCCATGGAGCTACGAATGCACAGGCTGGTGTGATTGCAACAAGTCCTGCAACGACACCAGAGGCTGCTCCGAGAGATGTTGCATGGCCGTTCCGTTGCGAATCTTCTCAACGAGCAACCAGCCAAGTACTGCGCCAGCTGCTGCAACTTGTGTATTCATAAATGCAAGACCAGCAATGCCATTTGCAGCAAGGGAAGATCCAGCATTAAATCCAAACCATCCAAACCACAAGAGACCTGCGCCAAGCATCACGAGTGGAAGTGAATGTGGACGCATTGATTCCTTACGCCATCCGATGCGCTTTCCAAGAACGATGGCAAGTGCAAGGCCTGCTGCACCTGCATTGATGTGGACAGCAGTTCCACCAGCAAAGTCTTCAAGACCCTTACCTGCAAGGAAGCCTGTGCCTGTGACTGTATCGCCAACCTTATTGCCGAATGCAAATACCCAGTGAGCCACTGGGAAGTAGACAATGGTTGACCAGATTGCAACAAAGATTGCCCATGCTGAGAACTTTGCGCGATCTGCGATAGCACCTGAGATCAGTGCTGGAGTGATGATTGCAAACATCAACTGGAATGCAGCAAAGACAAGAACAGGAATTGGATAGACGCCACCATTATTGGTCAGCTCATTCACCATTCCGCCGAAGCCACTGAAACCGATTCCACCATACCAAGGTGAATCTGCAGAATGACCAAAGGCTAATTCAAAGCCATAAATAACCCAGAGCAGACTGACGATTCCCATTGTCACCATCGACATCATCATCATATTAAGAACGCTCTTTGTGCGAACCATTCCTCCATAGAAGAATGCCAATCCTGGAGTCATAAGAAGTACAAGTGCTGTACTTGCTAACATCCATGCGGTATCACCGCCGTTAAGAACTACGTCTTCCATATCTAAATCCATTTCCAAAGATGAGGGACACTCGTCGTTGAGATGGCGTAAAGATGCATCAGCTGGGTTACAGAGAAAGGATTCTCAGGTTAAGGCGGGGTCACAAAAGGCCCCCATTTGTTACAAGCGGGTTACGCGAGCAGGCCTTCTATATAGGAATCGGGCTCGAAGGCGGCAAAATCCCCAGCAGACTCCCCTGTCCCAATAAATTTGATCGGGATATCCAGGGCGCTTTCAATCGCGAGAGCAACCCCACCCCTGGCACTTCCGTCCAGCTTAGTAACGATAAGTCCTGTCACCTCAACTGCTTCACTAAATATCTTTGCTTGAGCTAAACCGTTCTGACCTGTGGTTCCATCGATAACCAAAAGAACCTCAGCAAGCGGTGCTCCTTTTTCAATCACACGCTTTACTTTTCCAAGTTCATCCATGAGATCACTTTTATTGTGAAGTCGACCCGCTGTATCAACAATTAAATACTTGCTACCTATTTCAACTGCACGCTTAACGCTATCGAATGCCACCGATGCCGGCTCTGCACCTTCCTTGCCAGCGATTACTTCAACGCCAATGCGCTCACCCCATGTGGTGAGTTGATCCACCGCTGCAGCTCGAAAAGTATCTGCCGCAGCCAAAGTGACAGAGTCACCATTGCTATGCAGAAGAGTTGCCAGCTTTGCAACCGACGTCGTCTTACCTGTTCCATTCACACCAACAACCATGATGACATTTGTGGGAAGGCCACTGCTAATCGTGCGATCCTTTGAGGAAAGTTTTGATACAAGGATCTCTTTGATTGCAGCCTCTGCATCATCACCACGCATCTTCTTGGCGGCTGCAAGTAGCTCAGTAACAAGTGCTGGACCTAAATCAGAGGCAAGAAGTTCAACCTCAATCTCATTCCAATCAAGTGCTGAGGCGCTCGATGTGCCACGAACTTTGGCAATTAACCGATTAAAGAGACCCATCGCTTACACCCTGATAAAACTAGGCAGTTTCAGATTCGCGAAGGCGCTGCGAAATAACTTCAGTAACACCATCTCCGCGCATCGTCACGCCATAGAGCGCATCAGCAATCTCCATAGTGCGCTTCTGGTGAGTAATGATGATCAACTGTGAACTCTCGCGAAGTTCTTCAAAGACTGTAAGCAGGCGTCCGAGGTTGACATCATCCAGGGCTGCTTCAACTTCATCGAGCACATAGAACGGGCTAGGGCGCGCTTTAAAGATTGCAACGAGCATGGCAACAGCGGTGAGTGACTTCTCTCCACCTGAAAGAAGTGAAAGACGCTTAACGCGCTTTCCTGGTGGACGCGCTTCCACATCAACACCAGTGTTGAGCAAGTCATCAGGGTTTGTCAGGAATAGACGACCATCTCCACCTGGGAATAGGCGAGAGAAAATATCCTTAAAGTGTTCTGCTACTTCTTCATACGCTTCCATAAAGATCTGCTGCACGCGATCATCGACTTCCTTGATGATGTCCAGGAGATCCTTCTTGGTGCGCTTTAGGTCCTCAAGCTGTTCAGCTAAGAACTTCAGACGTTCTTCAAGTGCGTTGTATTCCTCGAGTGCAAGAGGGTTAATCTTTCCAAGCAGAGTTAGAGAGCGCTCAGTTGCTGCAAGGCGCTTCTCTTGTTGATCACGGCGATAAGGAATCATCTCAGTTGCAACAATTTCACCTGACTCAGTCTCAATAAATGTAGGAACATCCTTATCTGGACCGTATTCAGAGATCAGAGTTGGGATATCTATACCGAGCTCTTCCACAGCCTTGGTCTGAAGTGCTTCAACGCGCATACGTTGTTCAGCGCGAGCAATCTCATCGCGATGAACGCTAGAAGTCAGTTGATCAAGTTCTTGAGTGAGTTCGCGGTTACGAGAACGAACGGTGAGAGTCTCGCCTTCACGATCGGTGCGAGCAGTCTCTAGTCGTGAACGCTCTACCTGAGCTTTTGCAATCGAACGTTCGATGTTAATCAGCGCCTCATATGCAGCTTCTGCAATTGCTTGAGAGATAACTGCACCGCGCGCACGAGCGCCGCGTCGAGATACTGCCCGCTCAGATGCTTCACGCTCTGCACGAGCAGATTCTTCTAGCGCAAGTGCACGTGCTGAAATTGATGCAACGCGCTCCTCTGATGTGCGCACGGCAAGTCGAGCTTCAACTTCTATTGTGCGCGCATTGGAGACTTCATTACGGAGAGATTCTGCGTGAGCATGATCAGGTTCGGCAATCTCACCATGATTTTGCATTTGATTGGAAGCAATAGAGAGTTCATTCTCATCGCGTGACTTTGCAGCCGTTGCTTCATTAATTGCTGTAGTAAGGCGATCTACTTCAGCAGTTGCAGATTTGATGTTCTGCCCAGAGACAGCAAGTTGTTCAGTTAAAGCTGCAATGCGAGCATCGGATTCATTGAGTTTACCCAGTGCTGCATCAAATGCTGCCTGCTTTGCATCAACATCCGTAGCTGCTGTAGAGATTTCAAATTTAAGGCGATCACACTTGTGATTGAGATCTTCAAGCTTCTTCGCTAGATCTTCAATGAGGGCTCTGATTTCGATGAGGGAAGTAGAAGATGTTGATCCACCACGTGCACGGTGAGATGTGATGACATCGCCATCGCGAGTAACAACTGTGACTTGTGGATGCTGGGAAAGTATTGATTCTGCTGCGCGCGCATTATCGGCAACAACAGTTGTTGCAAGAAGGGATGTGAGAAGTTCAGATATCTGTGATGAGCGAACATGGCTCAGCAGTGAGGTCTGGCCTGCAGGTGTCTGGCCCCCAGCACGCTGTCCTGGTTCATAGACCAAGACATCAGCTTGTCCTAAGTTTTCACTGCGAAGAGTTGTGAGCGCACTCACGGCAGATGAAAGATCCTTCACAACAACAGCGTCAGCAAGTGAACCGAGGGCTGCAGCAGTTGCTGCCTCCCATCCAGAATCAATCTGAATCAAGGATGCAATACTTCCAAGTATCTGAACTCCACGAGAATCTTTGATCAGCGCTGCAGCGCCATCTCGTGAATCTGAAGTTAAGCGCATCGCTTCAAGCTTGGATTCGGTTGCATTGCGTTCACGATCTGCAGCACGCTCTGCATCAACTAATTCAGTGTGTGCTTTCTTCGCTGATTCAAGTGAGTTCTTAGCTCCCTGGAATTGTGAATCTAGGCCTTGCTCGCCAGCATCGGCGTTACCAATCTCCATCTCAAACTTTGCATAATCACCCTTTGCAGAATCAACACGAGATTGTGCTTCTGCGCGAGCTGCTGCAAGGCGTGAGATTTCTTCTGTGATTGCTTCAAGTCGAGCCGCAAGAGATTTGATGTGACCTTCTTGGCGCGCAGTGCCTTCGCGTTGATCTGCAATGGCGCGCATTGCGGCCGCAATCGTATCTTCTTCAGCTTTGAGAGCCGCTTCAGCGCTTGCAAGTGCAGCAGTGGATCGTGCAAGTGCATTCTGCGCCTCAAGTACTGCTGCGCGTAGTTGAGATTCCTCTTGGCGAAGGGCAGCAGCTTCCTGATCCAAAATTTCTGGGTCGCGACCCGCGCTGCGTGCTTCCTCTGCTTCTTCTGCAAGAAAGCGTGAACGCTCTTGCGCCAGTGATTGAGTACCGCGGAATTTTTCACGAAGAGCGCTCAGTGAGTAGTAATTTTCTTGCGCCTTGATAAGAAGTGGACTTTCAAATGCAGATTGCGCATCGAGTTCTTCTTCACGCCTGCGCACCTTGTCGAGTTCACCTTCGACTTGAGAGCGACGCTCACGCAACGCATTCTCATCGGCTACTTCAGCATCAACGGTCTTTGAAAGAGAGATGTAATCATCTGCCAATAGGCGAAGCTTTGCATCACGCAGATCTGCCTGAATCGTTGCTGCCTTCTTCGCAACTTCAGCTTGCTTACCCAATGGGCGAAGCTGGCGACGAAGTTCAACAGTGAGGTCGTTGATGCGTGCAAGGTTTGCCTGCATCGAATCCAGCTTACGAATCGCCTTCTCTTTACGTTTGCGGTGCTTAAGAACTCCCGCTGCCTCTTCGATAAATCCGCGACGCTCTTCCGGTGTTGCCATCAAGATTGCATCGAGCTGGCCTTGGCCAACAATCACGTGCATCTCGCGACCGATACCAGAATCGCTTAAGAGTTCTTGGATATCGAGAAGTCGTGATGCTTCACCATTTATTTGGTACTCACTCTGTCCATTACGAAAGAGAATGCGAGAGATAGTTACTTCGGTGTAATCAATGGGAAGCGCGCCATCGGTGTTATCAATGGTGACGGCAACTTCTGCGCGACCAAGAGGAGCACGACCGGATGTTCCGGCGAAGATGACATCTTCCATCTTTCCACCGCGAAGTGATTTTGCGCCTTGCTCGCCCATCACCCAGGTGAGGGCATCGACTACGTTAGATTTTCCAGAACCATTGGGACCGACCACGCAGGTGATGCCAGGCTCGAGGCGAAGAGTGGTCGCCGAAGCAAAGGATTTAAATCCCTTGAGGGTCAGACTCTTCAAATACACGCGGTAAACCTACCGTTGCACGCCTCATTGGTATAAAACCAACTCGGTTCAAGTTCTACTTGAGGGTTGTTCCTTATGCAGGCTGCTGTTGCGAAAGTATTTCAAAAGCAGTGCGTGCAGCTGATTGTTCTGCCTCTCGCTTGCTCTTTCCAAGGCCTTGTGCGATTGCTTCTCCTGTAACCATTGCAACTGCCGTAAAACTTTTATCGTGATCAGGACCTGTCTCAGTCACTACATATTCAGGTGAGCCCTGACCAAGGGAGGCAAGTAATTCTTGAAGAGCAGTCTTTCCATCAAGGCCAGCACCCTTTGCCATGGCACTTTCGAGAGTATCGGCGATTAAACGCTTCACTACTTCGGTGCATTGCGTAAAGCCACAGCCGAGATAGATAGCGCCAATGAGCGCCTCTAAAGCATCTGCAAGGAGTGAATTCTTATCGCGACCGTTGGTGACTTCTTCACCTTTTCCAAGGCGAATGTATGTGCCTAAATCAAGGGTCCGGGCGATATCTGCGAGCGCACGCATATTAACAATGCCTGAACGCAGTGGAGAGAGACGACTTTCATCGAGATCGGGATACTTTAAATAAAGCTCTTCGGTAACAATCAGACCTAAGACAGAATCACCGAGAAATTCAAGGCGTTCATTGGTAGTTGTAATACCGGTTTCATAGGCGAAAGAGCGGTGGGTAAAAGCTAACTCGAGCAGTTCAGGAGAAAGTTCAACACCTAATTGCTCAAGAAGTTTTGAGAACAGATCAGACCTCGAGAACCTGACGGCGGTTATATGTTCCGCATGTAGGGCATGCAACGTGGTTGAGCTTTGGCTGCTGGCACTGCTGGCAGGTTGAGATCGCCGCTGCAGTTGTCTTCCACATGCTACGACGTGAACGTGTCTTCGAACGAGACATCTTTCGCTTTGGTACTGGCACGGTAATCGTCCTTAATCTTGGAGCTACAAATCTAAATTTGCTGCTGGTGTTGCGATGGGGGTAAGTATCGCTTATTTCTGGTTAATTGCCAAAATCGAGCTTTTCAAGGCCAGACCAACGGGCATCGACGACCTCATGGGCATGGCCCTCGGGAAGCTTCTCCCACTTCTCCCCGCAGTCAGGGCATAGTCCAAGGCACTCCTCGGAGCAGAGCGGATTGACCGGCAAGGCCAAGATGATGGCATCGATAATTGGAATCTCAAGGTTCATCACATCGCCCTCCATCTGAAGTTCATCCTCAATATCGAGATCAACATCATCTTCTTCACGTCGCTTCTTGCGTCCCTTTTCATTGGTCGGCTCATAGCGATAGAGCTCTTGAATCTTACGTTCGACTACCTGCTCAACTGGATCTAAACAACGGATGCATTCACCGATAGCAACTGCATAGATATCTGCGCTCAATAAGACGCCTTCTGTCACAGATTCAAGGCGCACATCTACTTCAATGACATCGCCTTCAGGAAGAGCAATCAGCGGAACGCCAATACGGGCGTTGGATTCAATATCGAGCTGATACTCCTTCATCTCCCCTGTGCGACGCGGGAGTTCGTGAGTATTAAGAAGGAAAGGGTTGGCAGATTTAGTCATCAGCATTGAGCTGCGAAAGTACATCTTTATCGTCAGCGCCTTCAAGTCGTTCGCGGCCACGTGCCACAGCTTCCATCGTCTTATTGAGAATTACTTCTAGTGTGGCAAGGCGGCCATCGATATAGGCCTCAACCTCGCGGCGCTCATCTTCGGCAACATCGCGGGCTTCATCCAAGATGCGCTGGGCTTCATCGCGAGCTGCCTGAACGATTGAAGTCTGCTCCACCATTCGTGAAACATCTTCACGTGCTGTGGCAATCATCGACTCAGCGCTGGTGCGCCCCTCTTCAATAATCTGATCACGCTTGGCAATGATGTCCTCTGCGCCAGATAAATCTGCTGGAAGGAATTCACGGGCACCTTCAAGAATTTCAAGCATCTCTCCGCGGTGCACAACGCAGGATGCAGATAGTGGAACACCGCGAGCTTCTTCAACGATGGCGATTGCTGTGTTCAGTTTCTCAATTGAATCCATTGTCATTTCTTTACTCCTGCTCGTGCTTTCAGTGCTGCATTGACATTTGCTGGAACCATCGAAGAGACATCGCCACCGTAATGGGCAAGTTCCTTCACAATGGATGAAGATAAGAATGAATGTGTGGGCGATGTAGCCATAAACATGGTCTCAACACCTGATGCTTGGATATGCACCTGAGCCATCTGAAGTTCGTAATCAAAGTCAGTGACTGCTCGAAGTCCCTTCACAATTGCCTGCACGCCGTTCTTCTTGCAATACTCAACAAGAAGTCCACTTCCTGTATCGACTGAGACATTAGGAAACTTCTTCACATTTTCAGCAATCAAAGCCATGCGCTCTTCTACTGAGAAGAGCCCTGACTTATTACGATTGACGAATACTGCAACGATTACCTCATCAAATTGGTTGCTGGCGCGCTCAATAATGTCCAAGTGGCCAAATGTGATGGGATCAAAGGATCCTGGGCACACAGCGCGTTTCATGGTGCAAACGCTAGCAATGATTCCAGCGGTTATCCATTCTCGCCCTCTATTGCGCGTGGAACACCATAAAAGATTGTCGCTTGGCCGTAATTCTTTTCGCGCAATGGCTCAAGGCCATCAGGCCATGAAATCTCTTTCACTCTCGAATTTCGTTCAATCGCAATGAGTGCTTGTGGGTGGATGAAATTGCCATCTCGCAATTGAATCAGCGTTTCAATCACATCAAGATCATCAACTTCATAGGGTGGATCGATATAGATGAAGTGATAGGGCTGCGCAGCCTTATCTTGCAAGAATCGATGAACACTCATTGCATAGAGATGAAAAGTTCCAGGGCATTGCGCACTCTTTAAGTTTTCATAATTACTTGTAATTGCCTTTGCAGCCGCATCATCTTTCTCCACTGCGTGCACGAGCGCAGCACCACGTGAGAGGGCTTCGAGAGCGATAGCCCCTGTCCCGGCATAGAGATCGAGAATATGAAGTCCGTCGAATTCACCAAATTCTGATGCAAGAGTAGAGAAGAGAGCCTCACGAGCGCGATCTGAGGTAGGGCGAGTTGATGAGGCAACAGCATCGATGGTGCGACCTTTTGCAAGCCCGGCAATGATTCGCATTCTTATGCCTTATCTATATATTCGGATGCAGCATCAGCTTGAATCTGTGCAAGCTCTGCAGCAAGAAGTGAATACTGGGAAATTCCAGATTCGATAATTGTAGATGCATCATCACGTGCTTGTTCAATCATGGATTCATCTCTCAATACTCGAAGAAGACGCAGATGAGAGCGAGATCCTGATTGGCTTGCTCCCAAAACATCGCCTTCTCGACGTTGTTCAAGATCAATACGAGAGAGTTCGAAACCATCAACAGTTCCAGCAACTGCATCTAGTCGCATCCGTGCAGGACTTTCTGGCTCTGCATTAGTCACAAGCAGACACAATCCAGGTGAGGTTCCTCGCCCCACACGCCCGCGCAACTGGTGGAGCTGAGAAACACCAAATCGATCAGCATCCATAATCACCATCACTGTGGCATTAGGAACGTCCACACCTACTTCAATGACAGTGGTTGATACCAAAACATCAATTTCTTTATTAGTAAAGGCCTGCATTGTTGAATCTTTCAGCTCTGCACTCTGGCGTCCATGCAGTGGCGCCACTTTCACTGCCTTCAGCGCTCCCCCAGATAGCAGGGGCCCGAGCTCTTCTACTGATGCAATCTCGGCTGAACTCTCACCCATCAAGAAATCCATATCGCTATCTTCTGAAGTTCCTGCAGCAATTCGAGGAGCGACAATGTATGCCTGATGCCCTTGCGAAACTTCTTCGGTAATCCGCTCCCATGCACGTTCAAGAAATCCTGGCTTTTCTAAGACAGGAATGACATGAGTTGTGATGGGCTGGCGACCCAAAGGCAGTTCGCGCAACGTTGAGACATCAAGATCGCCAAAGACAGTCATCGCAACTGTTCGTGGAATAGGTGTTGCAGTCATCACGAGAAGATGTGGTGGGTTAGTCGCTTTACTCTTGAGTGCATCACGTTGTTCAACTCCAAAGCGATGTTGTTCATCGACAACAATCAAACCTAAATCCTTAAAGGCCACACTCTCGCCAAGAAGTGCATGCGTTCCAATCACAATACCTGCAGCCCCTGATGCAGCAAGTGCTAGTGCATCTTTGCGCGCAGCAGCGTTCTGGGATCCTGTAATGAGAGTTACTTGTGTTGCTAATTCAGATCCACCCAGCATTCCACCTTGAGCAAGTGGACCAAGTAACTTCTGCATGGTGCGCAGATGCTGCGCTGCAAGAACTTCAGTCGGTGCAAGAAGGGCTGCCTGTCCCCCGTTATCAATCACAGTCAACATCGCACGCAGAGCAACCACTGTCTTTCCAGAACCCACTTCACCTTGCAGCAAACGATGCATCGGATGAGGTTGGGCTAGATCATGTGCGATCTCTTGCGCCACAGTGTTTTGACCTGCCGTGAGCTGGAATGGAAGTTGTGCATCAAATGCATCTAGTAACCCACCAGGGTGGGCAGGCCGTGCAACAGCATCGAGATTCTTCAACTCTTTTCTGCGAGAGAGTAGAAGCAATTGGAGCATAAATGCTTCATCAAAGGTAAGGCGCTGACGTGCTTTCTCGGCGCTATCGAGATCTGCAGGGTTGTGTAGCTGCACGAGAGCTGGGTGCAGAGTGGGATAGCCAGACTTCACTCGCACAGTTTTAGGAAGGTAATCAGGAACTGCATCGAGTGCACCAATGGCAAGTTCAATACATTGAGCAATCTTCCACGAAGGCAACTTGGCGCTTGCCGGATACATCGGTAAGTACTTGCCAGCAAAACCTTCCACTGCAGCATCAACA
>JAPLBL010000053.1 GCA_026392765.1 Actinomycetota bacterium | reverse complement strand
TTGGAGAAGGGTTTTGAATTGATATCTCTGACCAAGTCAGCATGCCCGGGACCTGCCGTTCGCAAGGTAGACACCGGGGAATACAAGAACGCTGACTGCTCGGCCTGGCGCGATTACGCATTTAAGAGAATTAAGGCAATTAATCCTGAGGCTGTTATTGTCGCCGGAATGCAATATTTCGACATTCCCTCTGGATATACAGACCGAACTTCATGGTGGCGTGAAGGACAGCGAAAAACTTTGGAATATCTTCGAGGATCTTCAGCTCACATCATCTCGATCGCTGATACACCTCACCCAAATCGAGATATTCCATCCTGCATCGCAGCTGGCAAGTTTGATCGGTGTAACGGTTCTGAACGTTCAACGCCAATTTTCACATCTGGTTATCAGCAGATAGATCCCACCTCGTGGCTGTGTGCTCGCTCATGTCCAGGAATTATCGGCTCCACCGTTGTCTATCGTGACTCCTCTCACCTGAGTGTTGCAATGGCTCGCAAACTCTCTCCTCAATTCGATAAGGCACTCACTCGTCTTGGAGTATTCGCAACCTCCTAAATGAGCATCCCCATCGAAAAAGTGGCAAGATGCCGCCGTGGCTGAATTAATCTATTACTGCGGAACCATGGATAGTGGAAAGTCGACTCTTGCGCTGCAGACCGCACATAACCACAAGAGCCGTGGTCGTACCGGATTAATCTTTACCAATAAAGATCGCGCTGGAACTGGTGTCATCAGTTCGCGTTTAGGTTTGCAATCTGAAGCTATCGAAGTCGAGCCAGAACTAGATATCCATAGATTTGTCGTTGAGCATTTATCTATGGGCGATCGCATTGATTACATCATCTGTGACGAGGCTCAGTTCTATCAACCCGAGCAGATCGATGGTCTTGCCAAGATCGTCGATGGACTTGGAATCGATGTATACGCATTTGGAATTCTCGCCGATTTTAGAACGAAGCTATTTCCTGGATCCGCAAGGCTTGTCGAATTGGCAGATCGCGTAAATACGCTCCAAGTCGAAGCACTTTGCTGGTGTGGCTCGCGTGCAACACATAATGCCCGAACTGTTAATGGCGTTATGGTCACAGAAGGTGAGCAGGTTGTTGTGGGCGATGTTGGTAAGAGCGAAGAGATTGCCTATGAAGTTCTCTGTCGCCGCCACCATATGCGACAAGTAACAGCCAGAGCATCACGAGCAGGACATATCAGCAGTGATCCACTCCCCTTTACCGAATAACTCATACCTCCAACATAGGTAGGCAGATAATGAATACACGCGCATATGCAGTTATGGAAGCCCGTAAGCCACTGGTTCCATTTGAGTTCGATCGACGCGAAGTTGGAGCGCACGATGTTGCCCTCGATATTGCCTACTCAGGTATCTGCCATAGCGACATTCACCAGGCACGCGAAGAGTGGGGTCCTGCCATATTTCCCATGGTTCCAGGTCATGAAATCGCAGGCACTGTCACCTCTGTTGGCGCATCCGTAACAAAGTTCAAAGTCGGGGACAAAATTGGAGTTGGCGTATTCGTTGACTCTTGTCGCACATGCGAGAACTGTGTCGCTGGTTTGGAACAGTATTGCTTAGAGGGAATGACTGGTACCTATAACCAATTAGAACGTGATGGAAAGACCCCGGCTATGGGTGGATATTCCAATCGATTTGTGGTTAATGAAGATTACGCAGTTCATATCCCAGCAAATCTTGCACTCGAAGGCGTGGCTCCCCTGCTCTGTGCGGGAATTACTTTGTACTCACCGATCAAGCACTGGAAGGTTGGTCCTGGAAAGAAAGTCGCAGTAATGGGACTCGGTGGTTTGGGACATATGGGCGTTAAGTTTGCCGTTGCTATGGGAGCAGAAGTCACAGTCCTTTCACACTCTCCTAAGAAGAAGGATGATGCCCTGTCTATGGGTGCACACCACTTCGTAGCAACTAACGATGAATCAGTATTTAAGACTCATGCGAAATCATTCGATGTGATTCTGAATACCGTTAGCGCTGAGATTGATATCGATAAGTACATCTCACTTCTAAAGCTCAATGGAACTCTCGTTGTTATCGGCCTTCCTGGAAAGCCTTATGCGGTCAATGTGGGAACACTCCTGAACGGTCGACGTGGAATTGCAGGGTCAATGATTGGTGGCGTTCCAGAGCTTCAAGAGATGCTCAATTTCTGCGGAGAGAAGAATATTGTTAGCGATGTTGAGGTTATCAAGGCCAACTACATCAATGAAGCATACGAGCGCACAGTTGCTAGCGATGTGAAGTATCGCTTTGTGATTGACGCTTCAACTATTTAAAGAGGTGTAACACGGTGGCGAGAGCCGGTGCAATAACAAGTGCCGGCAATAAGTTCGCCACTGGAATCCTCTTGATATCAAGGAGTCTGAGTGAGATTCCAAGGAGCATCAATCCCCCACAGATTGTCATCGCATCAATTTGATATTGCGACAGAACTGATCCGGCAGCAAGACCGATGATCGTCCAAAATCCTTGATAGATAGCAACAGGGATTGCAGATGCTGCAACGCCCCAACCCAGGGTTGATGCAAATGCCATTGCTGCGAAAAAGTCGAGTGATGATTTGAGAATGAGTTGATCTATCCCCTGAGACATCCCATCGCTCACGCTTCCTAGAATGGCTAGAGGGCCAATGACAAAGAGAAGTGATGCGGTGACAAACCCTTCAACAAATGGACTCTCTTGCGAAGCCTTAAATCTCTTTCGCAAGTTCTCGCCGAAAGCATCAAGGCGCGTTTCCAGCGAGAGCGCTGAACCAATGAGTCCACCGATGAGCATCGATGCCAAGATGACAAGGAGCGCTGAGCTTTTAGGCAAAGCTGCTTCAAAAGTTGGCGACCACAAGGGAGAGAGTGCGGAGGCAGCACCGAGTGCAGTAATTAAACCGAGGACATCAGTGATCAGGCTCTGAGATTTCTTGGTGATACGTGCGCCAGCCAGGATTCCGATAGATGAACCAATGAGAATTGCAACAACATTGATGAATGTACCGACGCCTGCAAACATTGTTTAACTATAGACTCTCCAAATGCATTTAAGTGATGTCGTAGCCTTCTTCAAGCCTCATAAGACGGTTCCCATCACCCCGTGGCGTGCCGACCATCGTTGGCAGTTATCCCCTTCTCGAGTTGCCATTCTCTTCTTTGGTCTTGCAATCTTCGGTCTCGGAGATTCTTTGCTAGTGCAAGGTGATGTGGGAAATGCTCCGTGGACTGTCTTTTCTCAAGGTCTTACCTATAAGACCAGCTTAAGTATTGGTTGGGCCACAGCAATCATCAGCATCTTTGTTCTCTTGATCTGGGTTCCACTCAATGAGAAGCCAGGGTTTGGCACACTTTCCAATATTGTTTTGATTGCAGCGTTCATTGAAATCGGAACTCATATATTTCCGAAGCAGACCAGCACCTTGGCTGGAGTTGTATTCGCTCTCGTGGGCATTACGATGGTAGGTCTCGGTTCTGCCCTCTACATCACCTGTGGTCTGGGCCCTGGTCCTCGTGATGGCGCGATGACGGGTATCCACTTCAAGACCGGCATTCGCGTCGGTCGCGTTCGCATGGGTATTGAGCTTGTCGTTTTGACCATTGGCTGGCTCATGGGTGGGCGCGTAGGCATAGGAACCGCCCTCTTTGCCCTGCTTATTGGTCAATCTGTGGCGATATTCCTCGGCATTGTTGCGCGCCTGACCCGCAAGTAACTATCTGCTGAACTAACCTCATCCCATCTTCCCTCGGTCTGTGAGCCGTCACTTCACACGGGGTCGCAAACACCCCCGTTACCAAAATCAGGAAGGTTCGTCATGCTTGATACTTTCTTCAAAATATCAGAACGTGGCTCAACCGTCGGACGTGAAGTTCGCGGTGGTCTCGTTACATTCTTCACGATGGCATATATCGTCGCCCTCAATCCACTCATCATCGGTCTTGCAAAAGATGCTGATGGCAAGTTCATCGGTGGCGGAGATGCTCCTAACTTAGCTCTAGTTGCGGCGATGACAGCTCTCATGGCTGGTGTCCTTACGATCCTCATGGGTCTTGTCGGTAACTACCCGATGGCTCTTGCAACAGGTCTAGGACTCAACACATTCGTTGCAGTTGGTATTGCATCGAAGATGACTTGGGCAGATGCGATGGGACTTATTGTTCTTGAAGGCATCATCATCACGATTCTTGTTCTCACAGGGTTTAGAACAGCTGTCTTTAAGGCAGTGCCCGCACAGCTCAAGATCGCTATCTCAGTCGGTATCGGTCTCTTTATCGCTTTGATCGGTCTCGTTGATGCTGGTTTCGTTCGCCGCACAGGTTCTGGACCAGTTCCAGTAACTCTTGGCGATGGTGGAACCCTTGTTGGATGGCCAATCATTGTCTTCGCACTTGGACTCTTCCTCACCATCGGTTTGATGGTCAAGAAGGTTAAGGGCGCTATTTTGATCGGCATAGTTGTTTCCACAATCGTTGCAGTCTTCATCGAAACATCACTGAAAATTGGTCCTAACTTTGATGGCGCAACCGGCAAGGTAAATCCAAAGGGTTGGGGACTTAACGTTCCAGCAATGCCAGAGAAGATTGTGGCAACACCTGACTTTGGTCTCTTCGGTCAATTCAACCTCTTTGGCTCACTCGATCGCGTTCCATTGATCACCGTGATCCTCTTGGTCTTTACTCTGTTGCTCTCAGACTTCTTCGACACAGTCGGAACAGTTACAGCGATTGGGCACGAAGCAGGACTTGTGGATCGCGATGGAAATATTCCAAATAACGACCGCATCCTTCTTGTTGACTCACTTGCAGCAGTCGGTGGCGGAGTTGGAAGCATTTCATCTAACACTAGCTACATTGAATCGGCAGCAGGTGTCGGTGAAGGTGCTCGCACAGGGCTTGCATCAATAGTGACAGGTGTCTGCTTCTTGCTGACTACCTTCCTCGCACCACTTGTAGCAATCATTCCTTATGAGGCTGCAACACCAGCTCTCGTTGTCGTCGGTTTCTTGATGATGACACAGATCAAGGGAATTGATTGGGAAGATTACGGAATTGCGATTCCTGCATTCCTTACAATCATCTTGATGCCATTTACATACAACATCTCAGTAGGTATTGGCGCAGGCTTCGTATCTCACGTTGTAATCCGCTATATCCAAGGTCGTCGCAAGGATGTTCATCCTTTGATGCTCTTGGTATCGGGTCTATTCATGATTTACTTCCTGACTTCACCAATCAACACCTGGGTTGGCTAAGTAACTCAATTCATACAGAAGGTCCCCGTCTCAATGTGAGGCGGGGACCTTCTGCTTTACAGAGACCAATCGATAGGAGTGCGGCCACTTGATGTGAGCAGTTCATTTACTTGTGAAAATGGACGAGAGCC
>JAPLBL010000007.1 GCA_026392765.1 Actinomycetota bacterium | reverse complement strand
CTCTTGCCCTGCAAGCCGCAGTAAAGAACGAGCACTACTAACGAAGATAGAAAAGGAAGTCACCATGACTGATGCAGTTGAAGTTACCGAGGAGAAGCTCGGAATTTTTGCGCGCGTTGGACTTTTCTATCGCCAGGTAGTCAACGAGCTCAAGAAGGTTGTGTGGCCAACACGTAACATGTTGACCACTTATACAGCTGTTGTTCTCGTATTTGTATCGTTTATCATCGCAGTCGTATCCATCATCGACCTGGTTCTTACCAAGGTCGTCTTCTGGGTATTCGGATAAGGGCCAAGGATAATGACTGAAGAACTCAAGCCCGACGCATTTGAAGCAGCTCTTGCTGCCAGCGCTGAAGAGATCGCGACTCCAACGGAGGAAGTAATCCAAGCTCCCGTTGTTGATGTCATCGTCGAAGATCTCGCGCTCGCAAGTGATGAAGATGGCGATATCGAATCAGATGAGAACGATCCCAACGCAGAATTTCGCCGCACACTTCGCGCGGCTATCGGCGACTGGTATGTCATCCACTCATACGCAGGTTATGAGAAGAAGGTAAAGGGAAACCTTGCCAACCGTATTCAATCTCTTAACATGGAGGATTACATCTTCCAGGTAGAAGTACCTGAAGAAGAGGTTATGGAAGTTAAGAACGGCGCTCGCAAGATGGTTAAGCGCAATATCTACCCAGGTTACGTTCTTGTCCGCATGGATCTCACAGATGAGTCTTGGTCAGTAGTGCGTAATACTCCTGGAGTCACAGGCTTCGTTGGTAATGCGCATAACCCAAGCCCACTAAGCATGGATGAAGTTGAGAAGATTCTTGCTCCACGTCCTGTGAAGAAGGCCGATAAGGCAGATATGAAGTTTATTGATTTCGAAGTTGGCGAATCAGTCACCGTTATGGATGGCCCATTTGCAACACTTCCTGCATCAATTTCGGAGATCATGCCAGAGCAGGCAAAGCTCAAGGTATTGGTATCAATCTTCGGTCGCGAAACACCCGTAGAACTTTCATTTGCTCAAGTACAGAAGCTTTAAGAAACCAATAAGGAAAAGAGAAGAGAAATGGCACCAAAGAAGAAGGTCACCGGATTCATCAAGTTGCAGATCCAAGCTGGCGCAGCAACACCTGCTCCACCAGTAGGTCCTGCGCTCGGACAGCATGGTGTGAACATCATGGAGTTCGTCAAGGCATATAACGCTGCGACTGAATCACAAAAGGGCCAGATCATTCCTGTAGAGATCACTGTCTACGAGGATCGCTCATTCGACTTCATCACAAAGACTCCTCCAGCATCACGCCTGATCCTTAAGGCAGCTGGCGTTGAAAAGGGATCAGCGATTCCTCACAAGAACAAGGTTGCAAATATCACTATGGCTCAGGTCAAGGAGATTGCAAATACAAAGATGGCTGATCTCAATGCAAATGACATTGATGCAGCAGCTTTGATCATCGCAGGAACTGCTCGTTCAATGGGAATCACAGTCTCTGCATAAGTAAATTTCTTATAGCCACGGTGGCTATGAGATGTGGGAGAACCGCGCTGGTTCGCTAACCACAACCGCTAGCTTGTAGAGATACAAGAAAGAAGGAAGAAATGAAGCGCTCAAAGAAGTACAACGAAGTAGCAGCGAAGGTCATCAAGGACCACCTCTACACACCTCTTCAGGCAGTAACACTTGCTAAAGAGACAACAACAACTAAGTACGACTCAACAATTGATGTTGCACTCGTTCTTGGCGTTGACCCAAAGAAAGCTGATCAAGCAATTCGTTCAACTGTTAACTTGCCACATGGCACAGGTAAGACAGCTCGCGTCTTGGTATTTGCTAACGGTGAGCGTGCTGAAGAAGCTCGCGCAGCTGGTGCAGATATCGTCGGTGGCGATGAACTCATTGATGAAGTTTCAAAGGGACGCCTTGACTTCGATGCAGTTGTTGCAACTCCAGATTTGATGGCCAAGGTTGGTCGTCTCGGTAAGGTCCTCGGAACACGTGGATTGATGCCAAACCCAAAGACAGGAACAGTGACAACAGATGTCACTAAGGCTGTTAATGACATCAAGGGTGGAAAGATTGAATTCCGCGTTGATAAGAACTCAAACCTTCACTTCATCATCGGCAAGGCATCATTTACTGCAGAACAACTTGCAGATAACTATGCAGCAGCTCTTGAAGAAGTACTTCGCGTGAAGCCAAACTCTTCAAAGGGTCGCTACATCGCAAAGGCTGTTGTCTCATCATCAATGGGACCTGGAATCGCTGTCGATCCAAACCTCACACGCGAACCATCAGCTAACTAGCACTTCTCACAAGCTTCTCACGAAAAAGCCTCTCCTTCGGGAGGGGCTTTTCCATATGCTTCACCTATGGCTTCAGTAGTAGATACCGCGCCCCTCATCCTTGATGTAGGTGCCGTGCTCCTTGTTGCCGCAACTAGTGGATTGCTCGCCAGAAAAGTGGGCTTACCTGCCATCGTTGGATACCTTCTTACTGGATTATTAGTTTCACCATTCACGCCCGGGTTCGTTGCCGATAGTCAACAGATAGCGATACTTGCAGATATTGGTGTCGTCCTTCTTCTCTTCGAAGTGGGCATTGAAATCGATCTAGGACGAATCAAACGCGAACATAGCGCTGTACTTTGGGCTTCACCACTCTTAGTCGTGGCCGGGACTCTGGTTGCGATTCCAATCTTTCTTGCACTCAATCTGCCGCTCTACGGCGCCGCACTAGTTGCGCTATCTATTGCGATGTCGTCGAGTGTGGTCATAGTAAATATCACTCGTAGTCGGCGACGTACAACAAGCGCTGCAACAGAAGATGCTCTCCTTGGATGGAGCGTCTTACAAGATGTGACAGGAGTGGCACTCGGCGCACTCATCATCGCAATACTGGGAGATTCAGGAGAGAGCCCACTTCGTTCAGTATTGGGTTTAGTTGGATTTGGAATTTCAGCCTACATTGCATCAAAACTACTTCCTTTTCTTTTGCGAGTAATTCGATGGGAGAGTGATCTCTTCCTTATTTACTCAGTGGCTATCGGCTTATCCATTGCGGCACTGGGCACAGTTATTTTTGGTATACCAATGGCGCTGGCATCTTTCGTCGCAGGTCTTGCAATTAACCAAAATCGTGACACAGATCAAGTGCGCAAAGCTGTACTTCCATTTAGGGATCTCTTCCAAGTCCTCTTCTTTGTTGTGATTGGAAGCTTGGTAGAACCTGCTCTGATTCAAGAAGCTCTTCCATTTGCTGGGGTAATTCTTGGTGTCATGGCTTTAATTAAAACAATTCCAGCATTTCTCTTTTCTCGCTTCAGCCACATTGGAGAAAGCGCAGCGCAAGTTTCGGTGGGCCTAAGTCAGGTCGGAGAGTTCTCCTTCGTCTTAGGTAGCGCAGCCCTTCTTGCTGGCGCAATAACCAAAGTTCAATTCACCGGGATCCTTCTTGCAGTCATCATCTCGATCATCTTCTCGACCCTCGCGGTACGGCGAGCTAGTCGGATTTCACGCTCAATTTGACCCTCGCCCCAAGCCCCACGTAATCTACGACCATAACCAAAGACCGCAGGTCAGGTTCGAAAGAACTTGATAATTGAGGAATCTCAGCCCGCGTAGGTGTTCACATTAATCCGTGCGCATTTACGCGTCACGGATTTTTTATTGCCTGTGGTCACTAACAGGAAAGGTGAACCGAATGGCTCGCCCAGATAAAGCAGCAGCAGTTGCTGAAATGACTGAAGACTTCAAGTCAGCTACTGCTACATACCTCACCGAATATCGCGGTCTTACCGTGACTTCGATGAAGGCTCTACGCCGCAGCCTTGGTGCAGATACCAAGTACAGCGTCGTAAAGAACACTCTTACAAAGATTGCAGCGAAGAATGCTGGCGTAGACATCTCAGATGATCTTCTCGCTGGTCCATCAGCTGTTGCATTCATTAAGGGCGATGCAATCGATGCAGCTCGTAACCTAAAGAACTTCCAGAAGGAAAATCCACTTCTTATCATCAAGGGTGGAATTTACGAAGGAAAGTTTGTTACAACAGCAGAGATCATGAAGCTCGCAGACCTCGAGTCACGCGAAGTACTTCTTGCAAAGCTTGCTGGTGCTATGAAGGGATCGCTTGCTAAGGCAGCGCGTACCTTCGATGCACTTCGCATCAAGATGGAGGCAGGCGCACCAGCGGCTGCACCTGTCGCAGAAGCTGCTCCAGCTCCAGTAGCTGAAGAAGCTCCAGCAGTAGAAGCGGAAGCACCAGTTGCTGAAGCAGTAGTAACAGAAGAAGTTGTCGCTGAAGTTGCTGCAGAAGCAACAGATGCAGCAGAAACTCCAGCGGAATAAAGAAAAGGAAAAATAAAAATGGCAAAGCTCTCACAAGCAGATTTGATGACACAGTTCAAGGAAATGTCACTTGTTGAACTCTCAGAGTTCGTCAAGGCATTTGAAACTGAGTTCGATGTAACAGCTGCAGCACCAGTTGCAGCAGCAGGTGGCGCAGCAGCAGCAGGCGGCGGCGCATCTGAAGCACAGGATGAGTTCACAGTTATCCTCGAAGAAGCAGGCGCACAGAAGATTGCGGTTATCAAGGAAGTACGTAACCTCAACTCAGCTCTTGGTCTTAAGGAAGCTAAGGATCTCGTCGATGCAACTCCAGCAACCCTTCTTGAGAAGGTCAACAAGGAGACTGCAGATAAGGCAAAGGCAGCTCTTGAAGCAGCTGGCGCAAAGGTCACAGTTAAGTAAGTTTCTCAGAGAGAAGGCCCGGTCCCCGCGTGGGGCCGGGCCTTTTTTATCCCCAACGGGCTGACAAATCCTCTTGGTTGGAGGTATAACCCTTCGGTTTGCCCCCGTAGGGGGTGAGCCGATACTCTTCCCCTTCGCATATTTTCTCTAAAGGTCATTGCATATAGCGGTGGGGGCCTTCTAGTTGTGCGTGTCCATACATAAGTGCATATTGTCTGGAAGGACATCTCTTGGCCGCGAAAAAGAGTTCAACTGCCCCCCGTCGTATTTCGTTCGCAAAGATCCGTGAACCGCTAGAAGTTCCAAATCTGCTCGCGCTGCAAGTTGAAAGCGTTGACTGGTTACTTGGTAACGATCTATGGCGTTCACGTCTTGCTGAATCAACCAACACCAATCGTGGAGAACTTCCTGCGAAGTCCGGTTTGGAAGAAATTTTTGAAGAGATTTCACCAATCGAAGATTTCCAAGGAACGATGTCGCTCTCATTCCGCGACCACCGATTCGAGCCACCTAAGTATTCAATCGCTGATTGCAAAGAACGCGATATGACATATGCGCAGCCACTATTCGTGACTGCCGAGTTCACTAACAACGAGACTGGCGAAATTAAGTCGCAGACAGTCTTCATGGGTGACTTCCCTGTTATGACACCACGCGGAACTTTCGTTATTAACGGAACAGAGCGCGTTGTAGTTTCACAGATCGTTCGTTCACCAGGCGTGTATTTCGAACGTCAAATTGAAAAGACTTCAGATAAAGATGTATTTACTTCAAAGATCATTCCAAGCCGCGGTGCTTGGCTTGAATTTGAAGTTGATAAGAAGGATCTCGTCGGCGTTCGTATTGACCGCAAGCGTAAGCAATCTGTAACAGTATTCCTCAAGGCACTCGGTTGGACCGATGAACAAATTCGCACAGAGTTTGGTGACTTCGCTTCAATGATGGCAACTCTTGATAAGGACACTGTAAAGACACAGGATGAAGCGCTCCTTGATATCTATCGCAAGATGCGTCCTGGTGAGCCTCCAACGAAGGAAGCTGCACAGAACCTCATTGAAAACCTTTACTTCAACCCTAAGCGTTATGACTTGGCCAAGGTCGGTCGCTTTAAGGTTAATAAGAAGCTCGGTCTTGATCTTGAGCTCTCACAGAGCATGCTCACCATTTCAGATATCGTCGCAACACTTCGCTACCTCGTAGCGTTGCACCGCGGAGATCTCACAATGGATTACGGCCGCGAGGTTCGCGTTGAGAAGGACGATATCGATCACTTCGGTAACCGTCGCCTTCGTACCGTGGGTGAACTTATTCAGAACCAGGTTCGAATCGGACTCTCACGTATGGAACGTGTTGTTCGCGAACGTATGACTACACAAGATGTAGAAGCAATTACTCCACAGACGCTGATCAACATCCGTCCAGTTGTTGCATCAATCAAGGAGTTCTTCGGAACATCTCAGTTGTCACAGTTCATGGATCAGACAAACCCACTTTCAGGTCTTACACACAAGCGTCGTCTTTCGGCGCTCGGACCTGGTGGTCTCTCACGTGATCGCGCGGGCTTTGAAGTTCGTGACGTTCACCCATCTCACTACGGTCGTATGTGTCCAATCGAAACTCCTGAAGGTCCAAACATTGGTCTTATCGGTTCGCTTGCAACATATGCACGAGTGACTGCATTTGGATTTATCGAAACTCCTTATCGCAAGGTTGTGAAGGGTAAGGTCACCGATCAGGTTGATTACCTCACAGCTGATGAAGAGGATGAGCACATCATCGCTCAGGCAAATGCTCCACTCACAGCAGATAGCCACTTCGCAGAAGCACGCGTACTTGTACGTCGTCGCGGTGGCGAAGTTGAATACATCATTGCTGATGAAGTCGATTACATGGATGTATCTCCTCGTCAGATGGTTTCTGTTGCAACAGCAATGATTCCGTTCCTCGAGCACGATGATGCAAACCGCGCACTCATGGGTTCTAACATGATGCGTCAGTCAGTTCCTTTGATGCGTGCAGAAGCACCATTTATCGGTACTGGTATGGAATTCCGCGCAGCTGTTGATGCTGGTGACGTTGTCACAGCAACAAAGGCTGGCGTAGTAACTGAAGTCGCAGCTGATGAAGTTAAGGTCATGGGCGATGACGGTACTTACCAAACATATTCACTTGCTAAGTTCACTCGTTCAAACCAGGGAACTTCATACAACCAGAAGGTTGTTGTTACTGAAGGCCAGAAGCTAGAAGTTGGCTCAGTCATCGCAGATGGTCCTTGTACACAAAATGGTGAAATGGCACTCGGTAAGAACCTGCTTGTGGCATTTATGTCATGGGAAGGTCACAACTACGAAGATGCGATCATCCTTTCGCAGCGCCTGGTTCAAGATGATGTTCTTACATCAATCCACATCGAAGAGTATGAAGTTGATGCACGCGATACCAAGCTTGGTGCCGAAGAAATCACTCGCGATATCCCTAACGTCTCTGAAGAAGTTCTTGCAGATCTCGACGAGCGTGGAATCATTCGCGTTGGCGCCGATGTTGTGCCAGGAGATATCTTGGTTGGAAAGGTAACTCCTAAGGGAGAAACTGAACTCACACCTGAAGAGCGTTTGCTCCGTGCAATCTTTGGTGAGAAGGCTCGCGAAGTTCGCGATACATCTCTGAAGGTTCCACACGGTGAATCAGGAAAAGTTATCGGCGTAAAGATCTTCGAATCTGAAGAAGGCTTCGAGCTTGCAGCAGGTGTGAACCAGTTGGTTCGCGTCTATGTTGCACAAAAGCGCAAGATTCAAGATGGTGACAAGCTTGCAGGTCGCCACGGTAATAAGGGCGTTATCTCAAAGATTCTTCCAGTGGAAGATATGCCATTCCTTGAAGATGGAACTCCCGTCGATGTTGTCTTGAACCCACTTGGCGTTCCAGGACGTATGAACGTTGGACAGGTTCTTGAAATGCACCTCGGTTGGGTTGCAAAGACAGGATGGGATGTATCTGGTGTCTCTGAAGCGTGGGCAAACCACCTCAAGGAGATCGGCGCAGAAAAGGGCGCACCAGGAACAAACATTGCAACACCGGTATTTGATGGTGCGTTAGAAGATGAAATTTCAGGTCTTCTCTCTTCAACACTTGCAAACCGCGATGGCAATCAACTTATTGGTCGCTCAGGAAAGGCTCGTCTATTCGACGGTCGTTCTGGCGAGCCATACCCAACTCCAATTTCAGTTGGATACATGTATATCTTGAAGCTCCACCACTTGGTTGATGACAAGATTCACGCACGTTCAACTGGTCCATACTCAATGATCACTCAGCAACCACTCGGTGGTAAGGCTCAATTCGGTGGTCAGCGATTTGGTGAGATGGAAGTGTGGGCACTTGAAGCCTATGGCGCCGCATACACACTCCAAGAGTTGCTCACAATTAAATCTGACGATGTTCTCGGACGCGTCAAGGTTTACGAAGCCATTGTGAAGGGTGAGAACATCCCAGAACCAGGTATCCCTGAGTCATTCAAGGTACTTATCAAGGAGATGCAGTCACTCTGTCTCAATGTCGAAGTCCTCTCTTCTGAAGGTGTCGCAATTGAAATGCGCGATAACGATGAAGAGATTTTCCGTGCCGCCGAAGAACTAGGTATCAACTTGTCACGAGTTGAGCCAAGCTCAGTAGAAGAAATTTAAGGAGCGAATCAATTATGTTAGATGTCAACTTCTTTGATGAACTACGAATCGGTCTTGCATCGGCTCAAAATATTCGTGATTGGTCATTTGGCGAAGTAAAGAAGCCAGAGACAATCAACTACCGCACACTCAAGCCAGAGAAGGACGGACTCTTCGA
>JAPLBL010000102.1 GCA_026392765.1 Actinomycetota bacterium | reverse complement strand
TGCATGCGGTGAAACTGCATGTTCTGGGGTTCATGGCGCTAATCGACTTGCATCCAATTCACTTCTGGAAGGCCTTGTATTTAGCGCACGTATTGCCGCAGATATTGCAGAGAACTTGCCTGAGAAGAGTGAACCAGTGGTGAATGCATCGCAAGCAATTCTGCTTGATCCACAAGTGCGCCATGACATTCAGGTGAGCATGAGCCGTGGCGCAGGAGTATTGCGATCATCAGATTCATTACTGAAAACAAGTTCTGATTTAACTCGTATTGAAGATAGAAAGAGCACGCAGCCATGTGTTGAAGCATGGGAGACAACGAACCTCTTCCAGCTCGCGCAGACAATTGTGAAAGCAGCGCTCATTCGACAAGAAACTCGTGGCTCCCACTGGCGTGAAGATTTCCCTGAGACAAGTGATTTGTGGCAGAAGCGCATCGTGCAACAGTTAGATCAAAAAGGTTATTGGACAAGTGGCTATCAGGAGGTTGGAAAGTGATTGATCGCGACCTAATTAAGAAAGCACTCGCTGAAGATCTGCAAGGTGGCCAAGACATTACATCTGTGGCAACTGTGTCCGGTAGTGAAAAAGTTGTTGCTGATTTCGTTTCACGCAAAGCTGGCGTAGTTGCCGGTATTGATATGGCTCGCGCAGTTCTTGAAGAGGTAGGACTAACTGATATTGAAGTTCTTGCGAAGGATGGTGCATTGGTCAAGCAGGGTGAAGTCTTGATGACTGTGCGCGGTGATACTCGCGCCATTTTGCTTGCAGAACGCACAGCACTTAATTTCTTAGGTCATTTGAGTGGCATCGCAACACTGACTCGCATATGGGTTGATGCCATCGCAGGCACAACCTGCGAGATTCGCGATACTCGTAAAACAACTCCAGGTATGCGACTACTTGAGAAATATGCAGTGCGTATGGGTGGTGGAACTAATCACCGCATGTCACTTAGCGATGCTGCGCTGATTAAAGATAATCACATTGCTGCAGCAGGGGGAGTTGCCCAGGCTTTCTCAAAGGTCCGTGCAGAGTTTCCATCTTCAGAGATTGAAATCGAAGTTGATACTTTGGATCAGTTGCGTGAAGTCTTACCTTTAAAGCCTGATGTAGTGCTGCTGGATAACATGAGTCCTGCGCAGTGTGTAGAGGCAGTTTCCATAGTCGCTGGTGCAACCAAGCTGGAGGCTTCAGGTGGAATTTCACTTGAGAATGCGAAGGCATATGCAGCAACAGGAGTTAATTTCTTAGCAGTCGGTGCGCTTACTCATAGCGCTCCAGTTTTTGATATTGGTCTAGATATGAGAGCGGAGAAATAATGTTGTTAACAGTTGATGTCGGAAATACAAATACGGTTCTGGGAATCTTTGATAAAGATCAACTCATCAAGTCATGGCGCGTTAAGACAGACCCACGCACAACTGCCGATGAACTCTGGCTCCAATACAGCGCACTCATCAGCGGCTACACACTCACAGGTCTTGCCATCTGTTCGACAGTTCCAGCAACTCTTCGTGAGCTTCGTACGATGATTGATTCTTACTTCAGTGATATCGCAATCACGATTGTTGAACCAGGAACTAAGACAGGCGTTCAGCTCCTTGTTGATAATCCAAAAGAAATTGGCGCAGATCGCATCGTTAATACTCTTGCGGCCCATACTCTCTATGGCGGCCCAGCCATCGTTGTGGATTTTGGAACATCAACAAATCTTGATGTTGT
>JAPLBL010000032.1 GCA_026392765.1 Actinomycetota bacterium | reverse complement strand
GCCTCTGAAATCCAGCCAGCTCCAAAGATTCCCCACCGTAGTGGCTTTGATTCAGCTGCTGTGAAGATATGTGGCTTTGGTAGTGCGCTCATTATTGGCCTTTACTTATCTGGATTAGGAACGGTGACATCACGAACAAATGACTCGAGATCGTTTACTGATTGTAAGAATCCACGAAGTGTACGCAGAGTTCCTCCGAAGTTTGTGAAATCTTCTACTGCAAGACCATCAACGTCATACATCTTTCTAAACTCTGGGAAGTTCTCCAAGAGTGGGTCAAGAATGCGGGCTTCGATTGGCTCATTCACACTATTGAGGTTTGGGGTAATTCCCATCTCATTGATCTTGACCTGCCATGAAAATGGGGGAGAGATGACGCAATCCCCACCGAGAATTTCAGACCAGTGCATATGGTTACGAAAGGCAGCTGAGAGCAAGCGCGTGCGATAGCCGCGCTCTTGATAAATCTTGTGTGCATTTCTAAAGACTGCAACACCTGACCACTCTAAGATCTCTGGATCGACTTTTGCGCCCAACTTCTCGGCGCTCACTTTCACCCAATCATCAACGCGTCCCACCATGATGGTGCAGACAGGTCCCATCTGTGAGATATCAAGACCTTCTGCTTCACGGCGCTTAAGTCCGCGTTCAATCGCTTCAGCAACTGCCACCGTCTGTGCCACAGAGAAAGAAACTGTCGCATTCAGGCTCACTCCTTGATATGTAGCCTCTTCAAAGGCAGATATTGCCTCAGTCGTGACAGGAATTTTCACAATCATATTCTTGGCAAGCTGTGAAAACTCCACTGCTTGCGCTGCAAGTGCCTGTGCATTTCTGAAGTTACGAGGGTCAGTTTGAATCGAAAGACGACCATTGCGGCCGTTGTATTTTTCAAACTCTCCTTCAAGCAGCTTCGCAGCATTTGTTGAGAGCTCTTTGACTATCGCCCAACCAATTTCATCTTCTGTGGCTGCCGGATGAGACTTGGCATATTCCTTAATGCGAGAGACCCAGTGAGGCGCATCTGCCTTGATAGCAGTCAGAGCAATCACTGGATTACATGTTGCTCCAACGATTCCCCATGTCAGGGCATCTTTAAGCTCTTTGGGATCTGCAGAGTCATTCCAGAGAACTGTTGGGGAGTTCTCCTTCATATAGAGAAAAGGTGATTGAGTCATTTCTCTACTTCACTCGAGCAGCGCGTGTTGCAGCAAGGATGTGCTCACGTGTGCGCTGGGCAATAGGAAATGGCATATCAACTGGGCATCCATACATATCTTGCTCAATGATGGCAAAGATTTCTGGATTGATTTCTAGTGCGCGCTCAATGATGGGAGCAAACTTTGGAACACCTTCAAAACCAGGCTCTGTCATAACGCCCTTAGCGACGGCGTCACCAAAAGGAACATCATTCTTTAGCGTCTCAGCCAAGATATCGGGATGTACTTGCTTCAGATGCAGGTATCCAATTCGTTCTGGATAAGCATTCATCATCTTGAGGTTATCGCCTAAGTAATAAGCAAAGTGACCGGTATCAAGGCAGAGATTTGAATACTTCGGATCAGTCTCTTGTAGGTAGCGCTCAACTTCTCGATAGGTACCAATATGGCTATCTGCATGGGAGTGGAATTGTTGATGGATACCAAACTCTTCAAGCAGTGCCTTACCTAACTTATTATGTCCTGCTGCGAGTCGCTTCCACTGCTCATTAGAAAGTGTGCGTGATTCACGAGCTTGACCTGTCTTGTCATCTCGCCATAGATCTGGAATAACAACGAGGTGTTCAACGCCTAACTTGGAGACAAGGTTTGCCACAGCAAGTGCTTGGTCCCAAGCTCGCTGCCACTGGCTCTCATCTTCCTTGTGAAAACCTGTAAAGACTGTTCCAGCAGTCATTTTTAAGTTTCGCTTACCGAGTTCATCTTCAAGTTGCTTTGGGTCAGTTGGAAGATAACCGTAGGGTCCAAGTTCAATCCAGTGGTAACCAGCTTCTACAACTTCATCAAGGAAGCGATCCCAAGGAACTTGATGAGGTTCACTGGGAAACCAGACGCCCCATGAATCAGGTGCTGTGCCTACGCGGATCTGTGCTGTCATGACTTGCCTCTATTTCTTATCTTTTGTGCCGTTACCAAGCAACGGACGTTGCAGTGAAATCTCATCTTTGTACTGTGCGTATGCATCTTGTGTGCTCTTCAGAGTTGAAATCGGTGCGATGGGAACATCCCACCACCCTTCTCCATCAGGTGAGTAGAGCAGAGGATCGCTATTGATATGGATAAGAGTTGAAGTCGAAGACTGCTTAGCTTTCTTCACAGCTTCATGAAGATCTGCAATGGCTGATGTGGTTTGCTTGATATCAATAACAGTAATGCCAAGACTTGCAGCATTGGCCGCAAGATCCACCGGAAGCTTTTCACCACTTTCAAAGTTATTGCCAGCCTGATCTTTGAAGCGGTATTGGGTTCCAAAGCGCTCTGAACCGATACTTTCTGAGAGATGGCCGATAGATGCATAGCCGTGGTTTTGAATGAGAACGATTATTACTTTGAGTCCTTCAGCAACAGCTGAAACAATTTCAGTATGCATCATGAGATAGGAACCATCTCCCACCATCACAATCGGTGTTGCACCAGCGCGTGCTGCCCCTAACCCCGCTGCAATCTCATATCCCATACAAGAGAATGCATATTCAACGTGATATCCAAGCGGTGAGCGAACGCGCCAGAGTTTATGGAGATCACCTGGAAGAGAACCAGCAGCGCAGATGAGAGTGTCTGTGGCATCAGATGCTGATTGCACGGCATGAATAATCTCTGTCTGACTTGGCAGTGCCCTCTTTTGATCAACAAATGCTGCATCGACTACTGCATCCCACTCTGCCTTTTCATTTGTGTATTTGCTCTGATAATCCGACGTTGTCGCAAAGGTGGAAAGAAGTGCTGTGAGCTCCTTTAAGCTCTCGCGGGCATCTGCCACAACAGGCAGCGCACTTCCATGCTTAAAGGCATCAAAGGATGCGATATTGATATTGATAAAGCGAACATCAGGATTTTGAAATGCGGTGCGGCTTGAAGTGGTGAAATCGCTATAGCGAGTACCAATTCCGATGACTACATCAGCATCCTTTGCAGCTCTATTGGCAGGAGTTGTTCCAGTGGCCCCAACTGAGCCGAGAAGTTGTGGATGATCCCAATTCAGTGAGCCAACACCTGCTTGAGAAGTTCCCACAGGAATCTTGGTCTGTTCAACGAATGTCTGAAGCGCATCGTGTGCATCAGAGTAAATAACTCCGCCACCTGTAACGATAAAGGGGCGCTTAGAAGATGCAATCACGCGAGCAACATCTGCAAGTTGGGCTGCTTCCGCGCGAGGACGGCGGATATGCCAATCACGATCTGCAAGGAACTCTTCCGGCACATCAATGACTTCAGCCTGCACATCTTCCGGTAGACAAATTGTTACCGCCCCTGTTTCAACAGGATCTGTGAGAACTCGCATTGCGCCCATTAGCGCTGAGAAGAGTTGCTCTGGTCTTTGCACGCGATCAAAGAAGCGCGAGAGCGGCTTAAATGCATCGTTGACTGAAAGCGTTGCATCATGTGGCATCTCAAGTTGTTGCAAGACAGGATCTGATGCGCGATTGGCAAATGTGTCAGAGGGAAGAAGCAGAACAGGAAGATGATTTGTTGTGGCAACGGCGGCTCCAGTGAGCATGTTGGTAGCTCCTGGACCCACAGATGCTGTGCAGGCAAATGTTGCACGGCGACGCTTCATACGAGCAAAGGCAGATGACTCATGCACCATCGCTTGTTCGTTACGTGCTTGGTAATACGGCATCAAGGATGGGTTTTCAACAGAGAGTTGCTTGAGCGCTTGACCAATACCGGCAACATTTCCATGTCCGAAGATTCCAAAGACACCTTGAATGGTACGTTCGCGGTAATCGCCATCGACTGTGTATTGATGAGAAAGGAATTCAACAACTGCTTGGCTAACTGTCATTTTGCGTGTGGCCATATCAAATCCTTTCTGTGCTGCCGTAGGGCAATCTTGGGTCGCTTTGCTGTGATTGCCAAGAGTCACGAATCCACACTTGGTCAGGATGATCTGTTGCATTCCAAGCGCGATCTGGGTCAGGCCCTGCCATCACATTAAAGAAGTAGAGGTCATATCCAGGTCCAGCAGCTGCAGGTCCATGCCAACCGTAGGGAACAAGTGCCACATCGCCTGAATGAACCTCTTCATTGACATCGTAGGGGCGGCTATCTGCAGATGTCCCGCGGAAATATCCGAACGGAGATGAAGTAGAGGGTGTCTTTGCACCACGAGTAACTGCACTTTGGAAGTAGTAGATCTCCTCCAACTCAGATTCTTTCCCAGGGATATAGACATCGTGCTTATGTGAAGGAGAACCAGACCAATTGCCGGCAGGAACAATAACTTCGCAGACAATCATGCGATCTGCATCCAGTGTCTCAGGCATCCCTAAGTTATGTACTTGTCGAGTTTCTCGACCTGCACCACGTAAAGAGATGGAGACATCTTCCTTTGCCACATATCTCACAGCCTTCATCTTCGTCGCTGGAGTTTGCCCCACTGCAATGCGACCCACTCCTGAAATCGTTGCCGACGTATTGATGGGTAAGTAGATGAAATCTGCAGGACCATGAAAGACGGATGTGCGCCCGTGAAGTATCTGACTCGATGTATCTCCATCGTGTGTGTACTCAACGAGAAATTCTTGGCCCTCAAGCGGAAAGATAATTCTTTCATTCGTATCTGCAGGCAGCGTAAGAGACTTACTTTCAGTCAAAGTTCCTATGCGAAGACCTGTGTACTTCCAACCCGCAACAGGTGGGCTCTGCGGATCAAGTAATACATCCCAGCCATCGCGAGATAATTCGCCGTGACGGAAATACCACTTGTCGGCAGAGGACATCTGGGTTATTAGTTCTGTGGGAAGCCGAGGTTGATTCCACCATGGCTTGGATCAAGCCAACGGGAGGTAATTGCCTTACCGCGCGTGAAGAAGTGAACGCCTTCAACACCGTGTGCTTTGGTATCACCAAAGAGTGATTGCTTCCATCCACCGAAGGAGTAGTAAGCAACAGGCACAGGGATAGGAACGTTGATACCGACCATACCGACCTGAATCTCATTCTGGAATCGGCGAGCAGCTCCACCATCGTTGGTGAAGATCGCTGTTCCATTTCCGAATGCACCGCTATTGATCAGTGCAACGCCTTCGTCATAGCTCTTCACACGCACGATAGAAAGAACCGGTCCGAAGATCTCTTCGGTATAGACCTTAGATGTCGTTGGAACCTTGTCGACCAAGGTGGGTGCAAGCCAGAAACCATTGGCATCGCCATCGACCTGTGGGTTACGGCCATCGACAACAACAGTTGCGCCATCTTTCTCGGCAATATCGATATATGAGGCGACCTTGTCGCGGTGTTCACGGGTAACAAGTGGACCCATATCGCAGCCGCGGCGACCATCTCCTGTGCGCAGCTTGCCCATACGTTCAACAATCTTTGGAATCAACTTATCTGCAACGGGCTCAACAGCTACGACAACTGAGATCGCCATGCAGCGCTCGCCCGCGCTACCAAAACCTGCATTGATTGCAGAGTCTGCAACGAGTTCAAGATCTGCATCCGGCAGGACCAACATATGGTTCTTTGCCCCACCTAGCGCTTGAACGCGCTTGCCTGTGCGAGATGCGCTCTCATAGATGTATTTAGCTATAGGGGTAGAGCCAACGAATGAGATGGATTCAACGTCAGGGCTATTGAGAAGTCCATCTACGGATTCCTTATCACCATTGAGAACATTAAACACACCATCAGGTAGTCCCGCCTCTTTCCAAAGCTTTGCAACCCACATCGATGCAGACGGATCCTTCTCAGATGGCTTGATGACAACTGTATTTCCAGCAGCGATTGCAATCGGGAAGAACCACATGGGAACCATTGCAGGGAAGTTAAAGGGGCTAATAATTCCTACGACGCCAAGAGGCTGACGAGTTGAGTAGACATCAACGCCAGTTGAAACGTTCTCTGAGTAAAAGCCTTTGAGTAGGTGGGGAATACCAGTTGCGAATTCAACAACTTCTTGACCACGAGTGATTTCACCAAGTGCATCTGAAAGAACCTTGCCGTGTTCGCTGGTGATGATTTCTGCTAATTCACCCTTACGAGAGTTCAGAAGTTCGCGGAAGGTGAAGATGATTTGCTGACGCTTAGCAAGGGATTCATCGCGCCAAGCAGGAAATGCATCCTTTGCAGCTTTGATTGCTGCATCAATTTCAGCCTGGTTTGCAAGAGCAACGCGCTTCGTCTCAACACCGAGAGCTGGATCATAAACAGGTGATGTTCTACCCGATGTGCTTACGAATTCAGCACCATTGATCCAGTGATTGACGATTGTGCTCATTTTTCCCCCTTGGAGTCAGAGTCCGATTCTAGGGGTGAGTTTGCTGTTCCAGTAAGTCGCATCTAAAATTTACTCGATTCAGGAGAGTTCCTAGATAGAGTCACGGCGTCAAGAAGGTCAAAGAGCCTCAGGAGAAGAAAATATGAAGAGAACGATTGCAAAGGCTTGGAAAACTCTTCCATCGGCTGTGCGCAAAACAATCGTTGGAGTTATCGGATCCACTCTCATTATTCTTGGTTTACTTCTCGTAGTTCTTCCTGGGCCTTTTACTCTTCCACTGATTATCCTCGGACTATTTGTTCTTGGTCTTGAATATGCATGGGCGCGACGAACTCTAGAAAGAGTTAAAGAACAGGGTGCGAAGTTCAATCCTCTGAAACTATTTAAGAAGCAATAATTTCTTTTCGTGAGCAATGCAAAGATGAGCCGAATTGTTCTTGTGCAAGAGCTCGATGAAAATCAGTGGACTCGCTATCGCGACATTCGCCTTGCCGCTCTTGAAAGTGATGGCCATGCCTTCGGAGGAAATTTAGATTCTGAACGGCTCTTCACAGAAAGTGAATGGCGATCTAAGGCTCGCCAATATATTGCACTCGTTGCAGTTGTTGGCGCAGAAGATATAGGCATGATGACTGTTGAGAATCTCAAAGGAGATTTCGGTGCAACAAGCTGGGTAGGTAGCTGTTGGGTGGATCCTGAATACAGACAGCATGGAGCTCTTCGCGCACTCTTTGAATATCTAGATATTCACGCAGCTCAGAGAGATTGGTCTGTGCAAGGACTCGGAGTCTGGGTTGATAACGAGATTGCTATTACAGCCTATGAAAAGTTAGGTTTTGAAAAGATGGGTGAGAAGCAGGAAAGTACGCGTAAGCCTGGGATGTATTACCAGCGGATGCTGAGAAAGTCTGTTGCTCGCTAAAGTTTAGAGCGAAACTCGATACTGACGTTTTCCAGATTCAAGAACATAGGTGTCATAGAGCTTTCGGGCTGTCTCGTTATCTTCATCGGTATTCCAGTAGAGACGCGAACACTTATTCTCAATAGCAAATGCCTTTACATAATCAATGAGCGCACGCCCTGCCCCTGAGCCACGCACTGCAGGATCTACAAAGAGATCTTCTAGATAGCAGTGTCCGTTGGGCGACCATGTTGAGTTTTGAAGGTTATATGTCGTAAAGCCAACAAGAGTTCCATCGCGTTCTGCGACAGCGCATTTCATATTGAAATCTGGATCCATGATGCGAGTCCATGTGCGCTCTGTCTGTTCGACAGGAACTGTTGTCTTATAGAAGTCGAGATATCCCTGCCAGAGAACGAGCCAGCGCTGCTTATCTCCAGCCTTGATTGGTCGAATCGATGTAGACATTAGAGTCCAAATGAAGGGTACTTGTCGGAGACCAAGATGAATGCATAACCATTAACACGGTTCCAGAAGCGGATTGTCTTGAAAACAAACTTGCCAGCCCACTTTGGATAATTTCCTGTGGCTGATGTCATGATCCAGGCGATGAATGTCATGCCCAGTGCAATCACAGAATAAACAAGTCCAACAAGAATAAGTGGAATGGAGAGGAACCACTTCACAAGAGGAAGCCAGCGGTTGAGTGACTTGCCACCCTTGATCTCTGGAAACTCAACGCCAATATTCTTATTGCGTTCAATCGATGGGTATTCATCAGTGAGCAGGAGTGCGTATGCAATCACGCGAGTCTGTAGTTCAAGAAATGCCTGATTAAAAGTCAGCACGTAGCTTGGATAGACCTCACGAAATACCAGAGTCAGAAGCGGTGGCAAGATGATCAGGCCCGCGGCAAATCCTGCATTCGATTGAATGGCAAAGGAGCAGATCAATACTGCGACCGGGAAAACCAGGATTCCACGCCAGAAGACGGTGGTCTTATTGCGCTTCTTATAGGTGATCTCTATGTCAGTCTTGATTTGTTTGCTCATATCTAAATTCTATCTTGCGCATGTACTCTTTCCTAATGAGCACACGTGAATATGCAGTAATTACTGGAGCAAGTAGTGGAATTGGTGCTGCAACAGCACGAGCCCTGGCAGAGAACGGATTTCACGTAATCGCTGCAGCAAGGCGAATAGATAAATTGCAAGAACTCGCTGCAAGCTCTGAGAACATTGAAGCCTTCGAACTCGATGTTACTGACCAAACCAGTGTTGATTCTTTGGTTGCTCATCTTGGAAATACAAAAGTTACCGTGTTGGTTCATAGCGCAGGTGGTGCATTTGATGCCGATTCAGTGATGGATTCTGATCCTGCTCTATGGCAGAAGACTTTTGATATCAATGTGGTGGGCGCTGTGCGCATGGTCAAAGCCCTCACACCAATCTTCCGTGAGCATCGCAAGGGTCATATCGTTCTAATCACTTCAACTGCAGCCCACCGCACCTATGAGAACGGTGGCAGTTATGCAGCCGCAAAGTTCGGTGAGGCATCCCTTGTTGATACTTTGCGTCTTGAACTCAATGGTGAACCGATTCGTATCTCAGAGATTGCACCAGGAATTGTGAAGACTGAGGAATTTGCCAAGATTCGATACAAGGGCAATACCGATGCTGCTGCAAAGATCTATGAGGGTATTGAGAAGCCGCTGATTGCAGAAGATGTTGCTGAAGCTATTCGCTGGGTTGTCATGCTTCCAGATCACTTCAATGTGGATTCAATGATGATTAAGCCACTGGCTCAGGCTGTCTCTCACAAGGTTTATCGCAAACCTATTCGTTAGTAATTTCTCTTTAAGAGTTTTTAACGACTCGATAAGTCGCAAGTGATGAATCTGTTGCATAGGCGATACGAATACCAGCATCACGTGATGCGCTCAATCCTTCAACAATCTGTTTTGTGAGTAGCTCTCCAGGGGCAACAACTGCAACACCGGGTGGATATGGAGCGATTAGATCTGCTGAAATTCTCCCCACAGCATTTGCCGCAGTAACCATCTCAGTCTCCGCAAAATAGGCATCGCGCATGGATGCAGCACGCTTCGGAATAACTGACCAACTCAGCGCTGTGGCACTCTCTCGTCGTTGTTCTTGGCGCTTCTTTAAAATAGGAATAAGCACATCAGCTAAGTGATCGAAATCTGCCTGGGTATCAGCAATCGTTCCAAGAAAGACAATCGTGTCGCGATCTGCCATCTCAACGCGGACGCCCTTGGCTTGTAGATCTTCTTCAATATCTACTCCTGATGCACCCAACTGCTGCACACGAAGCACAATCTTGGATGGATCAAAGCGTCCTTCAGGAAAATCTGATGGATAGAGAAAGATAGGAAGTGGGAATTCAGCTTGCACCATCTCTTTGAAGCGATGGATATTGCTCAGCAACTTTCCAATAAGTTCTTCGCCTCTCGTTTCAAGAAGTGCGCGAACACCATCGATGGATGCAAGGGGAGCACCTGCGGGAGATGTTGTGTGAGTTGTTTCAAAGCTCTGCTCAAGACGTTCTGCACTGAGCAGTGTTGTGCGAGCTAGGAGAAGTGCGGATGCGCTATAGCCAGGAAGTGCTTTATGAGTACTAGTAATCAGTGCATCTGCACCCACTTGAAATGCATGACGCGGTAGTTCTGGATGGAATCCAAAGTGACCACCCCATGCAGCATCGAGAATGACAGGAACATCCACTGCATGTGCTGCATCTATAAGTGCTGGAAGATCTGAAATTGTTCCGAGGTATCCGGGCTCTGTCAGAAGTACTGCGATGGGCTTCTCGTTCAGTGCACGCTTGAGTTCACTGACTCCAATTCCAATCGGAACTCCAGTTGCACCATCAATCTCAGGAGACATCCAGATGGGTTCAAGCCCTGCTAAAACAAGAGCGCTTAAAACCGAACGGTGTGCTGTGCGAGAGACTGCGACTTTGTCGCCTGGTTTTCCGAGAGCGAAGATGATTGCCTGGTTTGCGTGAGTTGATCCACCTGTGGAAAAGCGCGCATAGTCAGCGCCCCACAATTTTGCAGCAAGACTTTCCGCCTTCTTCAGCGTCTGGTTCGTTAACTTGATTTCATCAAGGCCGCCATAGAGAGGTGTATCTGCATCAACGACTGCGCCTAACCCAGCATCGAGAGCGCTTGTCTTCTGCTTATGGCCTGGGATGGTGAAGGGAGTTCGAGCGCTCTCGAAGTATGAGAGATAAGCATCGAGTATGATATTCCAGGGCCGTTATCAACTGCTGCAATGCAGCGACGTAAAGAGGCTGTATCTGGGGGACTAGGAACTGCAATGCCGGTGATTGTTAGCCGTGCACATGATGCAATTATTGAAGATATCGATGGCAATCGAATCATTGATCTGGGTTCAGGTATTGGTGTTGTCAGCGTTGGAAACTCAGCGCCCCGCGTTGTGAAGGCAGTTCAGGATGCTGTTGCTAACTTTACTCATACCAACTTCACCACTGTTCCATATATGGGATATATCGAAGTCTGTGAAGCACTTAATCGTCTGACACCTGGAAAGTTTAAGAAGAAGTCAATTCTTCAAAATTCTGGAGCAGAAGCTGTAGAAAATGCAATCAAGATTGCTCGTCACTACACAAAGCGTCCAGCAGTTGTCGTCTTTGAGCACGCCTATCACGGCCGTACCAATTTAACGATGGCGCTGACTGCAAAGAATCTGCCATACAAAGATGGCTTTGGTCCATTTGCCAGCGAAATCTATCGCATGCCAATGCCTTACTCATATCGCTACGAAGGCAATCTTGCGACTATTGCAGAAGATTCACTTGCACATGTGATTTCAAAGATTGAGAAAGAGATTGGCGCACATAATGTTGCGGCAATCATCATCGAACCTGTGATTGGCGAAGGTGGATTTATCGTGCCACCTGCTGGATTTATGCCAGGCCTTCAGAAGTTTGCAACAGAGAATAAAATTGTCTTCATCGCAGATGAAGTCCAATCAGGTTTTGCCCGCACAGGAAAGATGTTTGCTGTGGAGCATGAAAACATCGAGCCAGACATGATTATCACCGCAAAGGGAATCGCTGGTGGAATGCCACTTGCTGCAGTGACAGCTCGCGCAGAGATCATGGATTCATCTCACGTTGGTGGCCTTGGTGGAACATATGGTGGAAACCCTGTTGTTTGCGCTGCAGCCCTCGCCGTTATTGAAACGATTGAGCAAGAAAAGCTTGTCGATCGCGCAGCGCATATCGGCACCATTCTCTTTGATTCACTCAATGCCCTGAAGGCTAAGTACCCAATCATTGGTGAAGTGCGCGGACGCGGTGCCATGGTTGCTATCGAACTTGTTCACGCTGGCACAAAGGATCCAAATCCAGAAGCGATGGCAAAGGTCATCAAGTATTGCCAGAGCAAGGGTGTTCTCATTCTTACTGCAGGCACCTACGGCAATGTGATCCGCTTCTTACCTCCGCTTGTCATCACTGATGAGCTTCTCAAGGATGCCCTCGGCGTTCTTGCTGAAGGCTTCGCAACTCTCTAACCCACCCTCAGGAATCACCGCAATTTCTCACCCCTTAAGGGGTGATTTTGCCTTCCATTAATGGAATCGGTGCCTCACCCTAATCCCATGAAGGCGAAGACGAGTGAGTTACCTCCAGAGTTTGAAGTGACCTCTGGAATCACCCTTTCGCGCACTCTCATCCCCACCCTGCCTCCTAATTTCCTCTCAAGAAAACACCTCTTCTCTCTTCTTGAAAATCCTTCACCGAGTACCACCGTTGTCTTAGCGCCAGCAGGTTATGGAAAGACAACACTTGTGGCTGAATGGGCACAATCTCAACGCGATCGAGTCATCTGGGTAACTCTTACAGAGAGTGACACTCTTCAAGAGATGAGTGCAATCTTTATTCAAGCAACTCGAAATATCTTGCCAGGTTTTGCTCCTTGGTTTGATACCGAGCCAGGAATTCGCCCAGTAGAAAATGTGCGCCGGTGGGGAAATGAATTGTTGGCAACAGGAAAAGATTTCATTCTCGTTATTGATAACTTGCGTCAACATACTGCGCGCGATGTTGATATCGCTGTGAAACTGATTGCACAATTCCCACCGAACTTACAATTGGTCTCAATTCGTAGAGATTCAATTGAAACGGTTTACGCCACATTTGCAGCGCGAGGCCCACTGTCAGTTATTGGAGTGAGTCAACTTTCATTTTCAAAATTAGAAGTAGAAGCGCTCGCATCGATGTCAAAGATCAATCTGGAGAATAGTTCTATTCGTGAGAGTCTCGAAGCAGCACATGGTTGGCCAACTGCTGTATCAATGCTTGTGCATCAGATTGCAAAAGATGAGAAACCCATTGACTTTGAAAGAATTGTGTCCTCTCAGGCCGATCCACTGAGGGTCTTAGCTACATCGGTAATTGAGACTCTAGATCCGCAAATTCGGAAGATGCTCACGGCACTCTCGGTTGTTCAAGAATTTAGCCACGAGCAAGCAGAGGTAATTCTGGGTTCAGATTATTCTTATGATCTCATCAACCAGATTGCCCTTGAAGGCAACTTCTTTTCACAGGTAGGCGGCTCTACACCTAATTTCTATTTCTCCAAGCTTGTTCGTGAGGTACTTCTTGTTGAGCTACGCAAAGACAAAATTGAGAAGATACGTGTTCACACAGCGCTTCTTGAATATCACGAGAACCGTAACGAGCCGAATCTAGCTCTGGAGCATGCATATCTTGCGGGAGACCTTGAAAGAGTCTCTGAACTCTTCCCGGATGCAGCACGAATCATGAACTCAAGGGGAAATGGCCGCGAACTCATTCGGTGGTCAGTATTTGCCGGCGATGCCTCGCAACTTGGGTTGCTAAAGCGCGCAACTGTCGAAATCACTGGCCGTCTCGCTTCCCTTGAATATCACTCTGTCATGAGCATGGTCGAACAGATGAACTTTGATGCCCAAGAAACTGAACTAGCGGGCTTTATCAAACAAATTACACATGGCGCAAAGGCATACGTAGATTTTGCACTCTGCAGATTTGATGATTTCGACCGTAGTTTCGAGATTGCCATGAATCCAATTACAGGTCCCCTTATGTTGGGAATTGAAGAACAGTTGGCTCTATACAGGCTCGCAGCAATGCGACATTTCCTCTTTGATGAGACTGAGAAAGTAGAAGCAATTTTCACACAAGCTAAAACGATTGCGACTCAATCAAAAATTTCACAAAACCACCTGATGATCTCAGCAATTAATGCAATGGTTCTCTTTCTTACTGGTGATTACCGCAGAGCATTTCTAGCCGCATCAATTTCAAACTCACAATTTGTGCGCAACGGTTTTGTTGGAATCTTTGGTCCAATTGAATCTACCTACATCATGGCAAGGTGCCAATTGGAATTTTCAAACCCTCGCGAAGCTATGGAACTTTTCGGACAAGCTCGCACACTTGGAGAACAGTGGCAACAGTGGCCTTGGTATTTCTTTGCAGACGGCTACTTCGCTAGGGATTTAGTTTTCACGGGAATGGTCACTGAATCCCTCGAAAATATCAAACGGGCACGAGAAAAAGCGAATGCATTCGAGAATTCAAGCGATATTCAATCCATCATCGATCTCAGCGAAATATTTGTCAGACTTACAGTGAACGATTTTGATCGGCTCGGAGTGCTTCTCGAGCGAGCTCCGAAGATTACCTATGTACAGCAGGTACGAATGACATACGACGATCACATGGGCAAGAAATCAGCATTGATTGAAGCTAAGAATCTTCCCGCCCGAACATCACGAGAGAAAATCTGGAAGCACCTTGTAGAGACTAGTGAAGTCATTGATAGAGAGCAGGCGGCTCTTAAGGAGATGAAGAAGGCGCTTGATGTTGGCGCTGCTGTGGGTGCTAAGGAAACTTTCTTACGACAATCGAGAGAAATGGGAACACTGATTATGAAAATCGCAGGGGAAAATCCAACTGTCTATCTCGAAGATCTTGCGTCGAGCGTGGCAGAGCGCATTAAGAGTGATAACAACAAAACATCCGAGTTTTCATCTTCGCTAACAAAGCGTGAGCTTGAAGTATTACGACATCTTTCAACCGAGCGTCCAATTAGCGCTATCGCAGGCTCACTTCATATCTCACTCAACACGATGAAGACTCACTTAAAGAATCTTTATCGCAAGATGGAAGTCGATGGACGCGTAAATGCTGTCGAGAAAGCTAAGGCTCACTTCCTTCTCTAAAGACATGCGATAATTCGCTTGTGATTGAGCCAGTCATCGTTACTCCCCGACTTGAGCTCCATCATCTCTCAGCACAGGCAATTATTGACTTATTTGAAAAGCAAGACGATGTAGCAGCAATTGCTGGACGAGGCTTTACCAATACTCATCAGAATTTAGTGAAAGAAAGTGGACCTCTGGGCTGGCGAGTGCCACAGGTAAAAGTAGATCCATCGGTCAATAAATGGTTTGTGCGCTTTATTGTTCTCAAAGAGAGTAAAGAAGTGATTGGCAGTACCAGCTTTCATGGCGTCCCTGATGCTGAAGGAATGATGGAAATTGGCCTCGGGATTGAAGAAGCTTTTCGCAACCAAGGGTATGCGCGTGAGGCGCTAGCGGGGATGTGGAAATGGGTAAGTACGTTTCCTGAAGTAAAAACCTTGCGATACACCGTGAGCCCCGAGAACCTTCCATCAATCGCTGTGATTAACTACTTCGGATTTGAATACAAGGGCCAACAGATGGATGAGATCGATGGCCCTGAAAATATCTACGAGATGAGCACTGCAGAATTCGTGGCGAAATGGGGGAGCAGCAATGAGCGATGATTTTGATGCCATTGTTGGCGATATCGATGATGAACTCGATCTGACCCTCTATGCAGATGCCACTGAACTCTCAGATGAGGTCACCGTTCAGATTCTTGCAGCCATTGAAAAGGGTTTGAAACTCAAGAGTCAATTTCATCTTGTTCTCACCGGCGGAACGCTGGGCGTGCAGATCTCTGAAGCACTTGTCAATGAATTTAATGCCGACCCAGATGGGTTTGCCGGTCTTCACATCTGGTGGAGCGATGAACGATTCGTTCAAGGCGATAGCGTCGAGCGCAACGCATTTCCCTTCCATGGAACAGTTACCAACACAGCGGTAGTTATTCACGAAGTGCTTGCATCTGATGTTGCCAAAAGCGTTGAAGAGGCAGTCAGTGATTACGAGTTAGCTCTTGAAAACGTTGATATCGATCTCAATATTTTGGGACTTGGCCCTGATGGCCACGTGGCATCCCTCTTTCCTGGCTTAGCTGATGTCGATGATCATCGCCGAATCTTTGCGATTACTGATTCACCAAAGCCACCTGCTGTGCGAGTTTCATTTACGATGTCATTGATTAATAGTGCACACGAGGTATGGATTGTTGCTGCTGGAGAAAGTAAAGCTGATGCAGTGACAAAAATTATTGAAGGAGATCTTTCAATACCAGCGAGTTATGTTCGAGGTCATTCGCATACTCGTCTAATTGTTGATACAGAAGCCTTCTTTTCCGAGTAATTTCACCTAAAATTCGCCTGAATTCGGATGGATGACCAATCACGCGTTAGACTACGAACCTCAACGTTGAGCGTTTTCTACAACGAATAGGCATATTCATGGCAACTACGAATTTCGGTATGGTCGGCCTAGGCCGCATGGGCGCAAATATCGTCCGCCGCCTTGCACTCCATAACATCACATCTGCTGTCTATGACGTCAGCCCTGATGCTGTAAAGACTCTTGCTGCCGAAGGTGCAATCGGTGCAACCGATATGGCACACCTTGCCTCACAACTTTCAACACCGCGCACAATCTGGATCATGGTGCCTGCAGCCGTTACTGATTCAACAATCGCATCTCTGGCTGAACATCTCTCACCAGGGGATACCGTCATCGATGGTGGAAATAGTTATTACAAGAACGATTTAAAGAATGCTGAGTTTTTGAAGGCCAAGGGAATCAACTTCGTTGATGTTGGAACTTCAGGTGGTGTCTATGGACTTGAGCGTGGTTACTCATTGATGATCGGTGGAGATGACGCTGTTGTGAAGTCACTAGATCCCATCTTTAAAGCACTCTGCCCAGGAGTTGAATCAGCAGAGCGCACACCAGGTCGCACAGGTGAGCCAGTACAAGCAGAGTATGGATATTTGCACTGTGGGCCAGTTGGTTCAGGCCACTTCGTGAAGATGATTCACAATGGAATTGAATACGGAATGATGGCAGCTTTTGCAGAAGGTCTTGCAATCTTTGAAGCTGCAGATGAGATGACGCCTGCATATGACCTTGATATTCCAGCAATTACTGAAGTCTGGCGCCGCGGAAGCGTAGTTGCTTCATGGCTACTTGATCTCACAGCGCAAGCACTTGTTGAATCAAAAGAGCTCACTGAATATTCCACCGAAGTCAGCGATAGCGGTGAAGGTCGCTGGACTGTGCAGGCGGCAATTGAAGCTGGAATTCCAGCGCACGTCTTGAGCGCATCGCTCTATGCGCGCTTTGCTTCCCGCAACAATGATGAATTTGCCAACCGAGTATTAAGTGCGATGCGCTATAAATTCGGTGGCCATAACGAGAAGCCACAGGCTAAGTAATGAAGGCAGATGCTTTAGTTCT